>JAKALI010000017.1 GCA_021813195.1 Pseudomonadota bacterium | reverse complement strand
GGTCACCTCGCGTCAAGTGGGCTCGCCGTCACAGGTTTTCCACTGTCGGCGGTCAGTATCAGTCCGTCGCATTTGCTCCCCAATACCGGCCTATGCGATGATGACGGCTAAACGGTTCGTTCGGATTACGGGTTCGAGCTGGGCATGGGGCCTACGCCAACGGCCCTCCCGAACACGGGGTTGTGCCAAATTTCACCCGAAGTCCTGGTTGATCGAGAGCACATGGCACGCAATCCAACCTCTGCCACAGTGACGAGCTTCGGCTTCTTCACCGTTGCTGCTCTCGTGTGCGCGGGGCTGATCGGGCCGGTCTGCGGCGCCGGACCAGCCCATGCCCAAGGTATTTTCAACTGGCCCTGGGAGCAGCCCGCTCCCCCCAAACGGCCTGCCCCGGAATGGCGACCGCCGCCGGAGCCGGCCGCGCCACCTGTGGTTCAAGGGCCCTTGGGATCGAAAGCTCCCATCTGCCTCCAGCTCGAACAGCGCCTCGTGCAAGAAAGCCAGCGCGGAGGCCAGTCGCGTGATCTGTTACCGGCTATCGAGGCTCAAATCCGCCAGACGGACCAACAACTGCGCGCAGCCGCAAGCCAGCTCGACCGGTCCAACTGTTACGACTATTTCCTGTTCTCCAAGACCTTGCGACGCACGAAAACGTGCATCGAACTTTCGCGCGCTGTGGACGCCAATAAGCGCAAACTCGCCGAACTGGAAGCCCAGCGCAATGAGCTCGCCGTATCCTCCGGCCGTTCATACCAGGACGAGATCATCCGGGAGCTGGCACGCAACAACTGCGGGGCGACGTACACCCAGCAAGCCGCCCGCCGCGACAGCAACCCCTTCTCATCGCTGTGGGCCGACGAAGGAGAGAGCGGCCCCGGGGGCGGGCTTGGCGGCCAATTCTCGACGCTTCCGTATGCGACCTATCGCACCATGTGCGTGCGACTCTGCGATGGCTACTATTTCCCCATCAGCTTCTCGACACTGCCCAACCACTTCGAGCGTGACGCGCAGGCGTGCCAGTCGCGCTGCGCCGCGCCGACGGAACTGTTCTATTACCAGAACCCTGGTGGCGCCGTGGAGCAAATGGTGGGAGCGGAGACAAACACGCCCTATACGTCTCTCAAGACGGCCTTCCGCTACCGCAAGGAATACGTCAAAGGCTGCAGTTGCCGCGCGGAAGAGCTGAACGCAGCGACGCCAGGCGAAAATCAGCAAGGCGCACTTCCCGCCGATCCGGTCACGACGGTGCGCACGCAGGCCGAACCGGCCGCGACGTCCGGCTGGTCGTCCGAGACGATCACGCCGTGACGTTGCTGATAGCGACCAAAATCATGAGGCTCGCGCGCAATTGCGCACCTCGGCACCCATTCGATAGCTCAGTTGTTGAGCAGACCGGACATTGCTTCCGAGAAACTGGTTGGAACGCGCTGTGTGTTCGATGCCGGGGAGCTCACGGTATCGTTCTTTTTGCGCTTCTTGCCTGCAGTTGTGGCGCCAGATTCATCCGTCGATGACGTCTCGATCTCGGCGACCGGAACAGGCCGCGATGGAATTGCATCGCCGCCCAACGCCCGCGACACGCGGCTATCGAGACCATAGACGTCCCCGAATGTCGCGAGCCTGCCGGTATCATCCACCCAAGCCGTCAGATAGGCGGTGTGGACCATGATCTGACGATCGAGCCCCACGACGGCGGAGGCCTGGCGGGCTGCAGCGACGCGCTCGGGCGACCAGCCTTTGTCTTCGCGCAGCAGGACCTCGGCGAAGCGCCCTGGGTTCTGCACACGTATGCAGCCATGCGAATAGGGTCGGCTGGAGTGGTTGAACAAATCACGTTGGATCGTGTCGTGCATGTAAACATTGTGGGGATTGGGGAACATGAACTTTACGAACCCCAGCGGATTCTTTGGCCCTGGCGGTTGCACGAAACTAAACTGGTCCAGATTGGCCTTCGACCAGTCGATGCTATCGGGATTGACGGGCTGGCCGCCACGGTAGGGCGTCAGGCCATGGGCGCGGATGACGGCGGCTCCGCCGCTGGAGCCGCCACCGAACAACTCCTCAAAAAAGCCGCCGCCTCCAGCCTTTCTGAGCCGGGGGGCCAACTCCTTGGACTTAATCCCCGGGGGCACACCCCAGGATGGATTGAACTCCACCGTGCGCATTTGGGCGGAGAATGTCGGCGTTGGCCAACTGGGTTGGCCGACAATAATCTTCTCCTGAAATATGATTTTGCCGTCCTTGTAGGTGCGGGTGATGAACTCCGGCAGGTTATTGAGCACGTAGATGTCGCCGAGGTCGCGGGGCATCCAGCGCCAGCGCTCCATGTTGACGATCAGGCGCTGGATGTCGGAACTCAGCAAGGAGCGCCTGGATGCGGGTGGATCATTGAGAGCTTTGCGCGTGCGTTGATCCAGCACCCCTGTGGGCTTCAAATTATGGGAGGACTGAAAGGCCGCTACGGCCTTCGCCACGTCCTCATCAAACAATGTTTGGCGTCCGGCGAACGCTGCCGGTACGCCCAGGCGCCGGCGTAAGAGCGCGACCTCGGCCGCATGCGCACCGGGTTTCAACATTTTGCCATCCGGGATCGCGATCGTTGTATCACCCGACGGCGCAGCCGTTTCCCGAGGGGATGGGCTCAGACGCTGATGAAGTTCGGCCTTCAAGCGGTGGAACTGTTCGTGTTTCGGATGCAGACTTGTGAGTTCCAAGCCGAGCGAAGAGGATGACGCCAGTCGCGAAAGAACCTGTGCCGGGTCTTCCAATTGGGGCGTCATGAAAATCATTTGGCTTATCGTGGAAGGCGTCAGGCGGCCGCCACGCGCGTGGCGTGCATAGGTCAAGGCGGCAAGCGTGATGCGCAGTTCCGCAGCAGCGGCCTCGTCGCTCGAAGCGAACGAGGCGGTTGCCACAGGCACATCGAAGGCTTGGGCATTGAGGCCCCAGGAGGTTGCATCAGCCACCGTGTCGACAATCTCTTTCGCCCGATCGGATAGTGCGCCGTCCGCGATCCAAAGCGCGTCTGCGCGTTGGTCATATGCGGCGCGCGCAGCGGCCACGTCGTCTTTGTGGGCGCGCAGGGCCGGATTGGAGTTGGCGAGCCGCTCCCGCACCGCCATGACGAGCGAGGAGCCAGGAACAGCGCCCACTACTCCAACTTGATCCGCTGCGAGGGCGCGGGACGGGTTTGAAGGGCTCGCAGGACCGCCTGCAAGGCCCTTGGGCAAGCCGTGCAAGTAGCAGCAGGTCGCGAAAGCGGCCACCGTGGCCAGCAGTCTCAGTCGTTTGGCGCCGAATGGCAAAGTCATGGTGGCCCCCTGAGTTGTCCGCGAGCGCGGTGTACTCGGGTTAATATTATGACGAAGACATGACTATAGGTGTCTTTTTCAATCATGGCGAATTCTGCTTGCCGACTGTTCACCTCCCAAGATCGATGGCCATATCTCGAGCGCGAAACATCTGTCCCCAAGAGCCACGATTTGGCCCCAATCCGACCAGATAGCGCTCGGGAGCGTCGCCGATGCAGGTTCGAACAGCGGTGCACGGCTTTACTCCGGCTCTTTTGGCTACCTTTTGCGGGAGTGGAACGCCTCATGGCGCGCGGTGGCGAGCCCACGCATCTTTTCGCCGTCGTTCCGGCAGACCTGGAACAGGTTGCGGTTTTGGACATGGATCGCATCAAGGTCGTGCTCGTCGATCCAGCGCGCCGGGGCAGGGATGATATCGCGCGTGTGATTGCCGCTGCCCACGAACGCGGCATCGCGGCCCTCGTCTTCGACGACCTTGAGTTGGTGCGCGCTGTCGAGGCCGATGGCGTCCACCTCTCCAACGGGCCAGACCTGGAACGGCGCTATCGGGATGCGCGAGCTGCGCTCGGCGGCGAACGGATCGTCGGCTGCGACGTCGGGCGCTCCCGACACGACGCCATGACACTGGGAGAATTGGGTGCCGACTATATCGGATTTGGCATACCACCGCATGTCCAGGACCGCGATACGGCGCGTCGCCGACGCACGGCGCTCATCGCCTGGTGGAGTGAACTTTTTGAGCTCTCCTGCGTGGCCTTCGACGTGGCGAGCGTTGACGAAGGCCGCGATCTGGTGCGCGCAGGCGCGGATTTTCTCGGGGTGAGGGTTCCGTCCGATGCGCCGATGTCGTCGGACGCCGACGCGGTTGGCGATCTGGAAGAATTTCGTTGCGTGCTGGACTTGCAGGCGAATGAGCCCGCCGCAGAATTAGACGTGACACGGGAGGCGCGATGAACAAGGGGTTGTTGGCCGGACTGCTCTTGACAGGTGTCCTGCTCGGGGCGAGTGGCGTGATCGTCGCAACCGGTGGCATCGACTTGGCCGCGATTTCGCGCACTGTACCGGGCAGCGGAGCGTCCAGCGCCCCGGGCCCGGCTACAGCCTCCACTCCGTCTTCGGGTCCCGTCCGCGATGCCGCCTACGACGCCTTTGAGCAAGGCCAATACCTGACAGCCTTGTCCTTAGCCGAACAGCGCGCGGCGATGGGTGACCCGCAGGCCCACACTCTGGTGGCACGTATCTATGAGGGCGGACTGGGGGTAGGCAAGGATGACGTGACGGCCGCGCGCTGGTATGCGCGCGCAGCCGAACTCGGCGACGTGCCGGCTATGCTTGCACTGGGCAACATGATGGCCGAGGGTCGTGGCACGGGAAAGGATCGTCGAGCTGCTGCTGAACTCTACGAGAAGGCGGCGGCAGCAGGTGATCCGCTGGCCAACTACAACCTCGGCCTGCTGTTCCTGAAAGGTGACGGCAAGCCCGAGAACCCCTATCGCGCGGCAAAGCACATTCAGTACGCGGCTGAGAAGGGCATCGCGCAGGCCCAGTACGATCTGGCCGCGCTCTATCAAACGGGGACAGGCGTGCCCCATGACGCCCTCGAGGCGGCCCGCTGGATGTCGAAGGCCGCAGCCCAGGGCCATGTTGCGGCCGAGTATGAATATGCCGTCATGCTTCTGCGCGGCTTTGGCCTGAAGGCCGACGAAGCCAAGGCCATGACTCTTCTCAAATCTGCCGCAAACAAGGGCGTCCCCGGCGCTCAGAACCGTTTGGCTCACGCGCATCTGGAGGGCCTTGGCGTCGAGAAGAATACTGCCGAAGCGGCCAAGTGGCGCATCCTTGCGCGCAAGGGGGGAATCGAGGACGGGAAACTTGATCTGCTTCTTCAGTCGCTTAGCGAGGCCGAGCGTCTTGCAGCACAACAGGCTGCCGAGGACTGGATGGAAACCGGATCGTTGCGATTGCCGAACGAAAGGCCGTTTTGACGACGCCGCGCATCGTCCATACACGTCAACACTGAGCACACTGGCGCTCAGCGTTCCCACGCCGGGCTGCGGCTTCGTGATGTGCAGCACCGAACACGGGCCTGCCCCATTATAGCGTTGCGTTGCGCGCGTGGGTTTACGGCGGCCCACAACTCCGTCATAACCCCGCTTCCCCGCAAACCGAGCCGCCCGAGGCGGCCGCGCCATCGCGTGGCCCGACCGGATTGATTGCATGCCCGCCTCAGCTTTGATCAACGTGATGACGTCTGCAGCTCGCAAGGCAGCCCGGTCGCTGGTGCGCGACTTTGGCGAGGTCGAACAGCTCCAGGTCTCCATTAAGGGTCCGGCGAATTTCGTCTCTCTCGCCGATCATCGCGCCGAGGAAATCCTGTTCAAGGAGTTGTCGAAAGCCCGACCGCAGTACGGGTTCTTGATGGAAGAGCGCGGGGAGGTGGAGGGGGCGGACAAATCCCACCGCTGGATCGTCGATCCGCTGGACGGCACGACCAACTTTCTGCACGGGTTGCCCCTGTTTACAATTTCTATTGGACTGGAGCGCGAAGGCGCACTGGTGGCGGGCGTCGTCTACAACCCCATCGCCGATGAAATGTTCACCGCTGAAAAAGGCAAAGGCGCCTTTCTCAACGAGAAGCGCCGATTGCGGGTGGCCGCGCGTAAGTCGCTTGGCGATGCCGTGGTCGCGACGGGTATTCCGCATCGCGGTCGCCCGGGGCATCCTCGATTCCTAGAGGAAATGGAATCGGCGATGCGCGAAGTGGCGGGTATCCGTCGCACCGGATCTGCCGCACTGGATCTCGCGTGGACGGCCGCTGGCCGCTTCGATGGCTATTGGGAGCGCAACCTGAAGCCTTGGGATCTGGCTGCCGGCATCGTGATCGTTCGCGAGGCCGGCGGCATCGTCACCGATCTGGATGGTCGCGACCGCATGTTGGAAACGGGCGACGTCGTCGCCGGAAACGGTCACATCGTCAAGGGACTGCGGACACTGATCGCCACGTAAAGCCGCCGAGCTGGCGGGAAATTCTCCTTGAAGGTTCGATTCGATCCGTTTACGTTGGATGCGATCGCGCCGGGAGGGCGGGCGGGATCGAAGTAGCCATTCTCGTAGGCCGAGCAGCGGCGGCCGCACCAGAAAAGCTTGTATTGCGTAGGATCGTGGGCGACTTCAATGGCCCCAGTCGAAAGTGGCGGAATTTCGAGGCTAGGATGGCGGCTATCCGCGCATCATGGCACAGTCACGGTGGTCGCCTAAGCATACAAGCTGGTTGCTGGCAACTGAGCTGAGCGCGATCCATGCTACACACGCCAACCCCGGCGCCGACAAAACCGAAACACGCTGAACCCACACCGCGCCCACTCGAACACGCGGCCGACGATATCACCCGTCTGACCAGCGAACTCGATGCGATCCTCAAGCACGGTGTCACGGCGAGTCCTGGATCCATGTCTGCCTCTGAAGCGGCACATAATTCGGGAATGCGAACGCGGGCCCCCGGTTATGCGCCGCCTCCTGACCAATGGGCGGATGATGCGGACGACTTCGCGTGGATCTGCGCTGAACTCGAACCCGGTACGCGGCCGGTGCGTACGGGTGCTGAACGTGCCAAACAGTGGGTGCGCAAGGCCCGCCGCGAACGGTTCAAGAACCAGCTGCGCAATCTCGGTGCCTGGCTTCTGACGTTCGGGGTCATCGGTGGTGCGCTCACCGTGGCGACGTTCCTCATGTTGGGTGAGCTGCCCGATCCGTCACACCTCGGGTTGTTGCTTTACGATCTCGTCACGTGATCGCCCAATTGCTACGCCCGGCTGCGTCCCGAAACAACGCCAAGGCTTCCGAATCAGCTAAACCCGTCAACGCTTCCGCCATTGCCTTCGGACGTTGCGATATGGGTCTTGCCCCCAATCACCTGCACGCTTCAGTTCGACAAAAGCCGGTCCTCGTCTCCGTGCATCCCGCAAGTGACGGCGCCGGGCGGAATGGCGAAGGTCAAGCAGCGGCATCCCTCTCAACGCCGCGCATACAGGAAGATTACGAGCGTCTCGCTGCGACGATGCGGCTGGTGAAGGCCGCGCGGTTCAATGCTGCCGAGCGCCTTGAGCGTAAGGCGACCGTATCGCTGTTCACACAGTCGACGGTCGCGCTTTACTTTGTTGGACTTGCGGTGTGGCAAGCCGTCTATGCGGCGCAGATTGACGAAGTGACGGGCCGGCTGTTGACGTTTATCCAGCTTGTCGCGTCCGTCTTCACACTCATCCTCGCACTGCTGGAAGCGCTTTGCGATCACAAGATGCGCGCCCACCACCTCCATACGTGCGCACTTGGGGTGGCAGAACTAGCTCAGGAATTGAGGATCGCCCGGGATTGCGATCCCGCTGTGCTGCAAGACTACCGGCGGCGCTACAATGCGCTCTTGAGGTGCTGCCCGGTCAATCACAATCGTATCGACTACCTGTTCGCCAAATTGGACGGGAAGTCCTCCCGGGCCGCCTGGACTGGCGTTTATGCGCGCTATTTGGTGGACGTGTATGGTCTTTATGCCATCTTTCTCACCGTGCCGCCGCTGCTGTGGTGGCTGCACGCATAAAGCCCGATGCTTCGGCGCAATCAAGTCGAAGCGGACTGCATGCGTGTCGCCCACAGGTCCGTCTCATCGGCGTCCTCGACGACAGCGCGAACGATATCCCCGGGTCGAACATCAGTTTCACCGTCAAGGAAGACACTGCCATCGATTTCGGGTGCATCCCATTGCGAGCGGCCGACCGCGCCTTCCGCGTCCACCTCGTCGATGAGCACGTCGATCGTCCGGCCAACTTTTTGCGCCAGCCGCGCGCGGGAAATATCCTGTTGAGCAGCCATGAAGCGATGCCAGCGCTCTTCCTTTTCCGGCTCGGGCACAGCCCCGGGCAGATCATTGGCCTTGGCGCCCGCCACCGCTTCGTATTTGAAACAACCCGCGCGATCGATCTGAGCCTCCTTCAACCAATCGAGCAGGAAATTGAAATCGGCCTCAGTTTCACCGGGGAACCCAACGATGAACGTTGAGCGCACAGCGAGGTCTGGGCATTGCCGCCGCCAGTTTGCAATTCGCGCTGCTGTCTTTTCCTGATGCGCCGGTCGACGCATGGCTTTGAGAACAGCGGGTGAGGCGTGCTGAAACGGAATGTCGAGATAAGGCAGGATGCGACCCTCAGCCATCAATTCGATCACGTCGTCGACATGCGGATAGGGATAAACGTAATGCAGCCGCACCCAGGCCCCGAGATCGCCGAGCGCTCGGCACAAATCGATGAAGCGCGTTTGATAAGTGGCCCCTCTCCACGAGGCCGGCTCATACTTCAGATCGAGGCCATAAGCACTCGTGTCCTGACTGATAACCAGTAGTTCCTTCACGCCGGCGGCGACGAGTCGTTCGGCCTCTCTGAGAACATTCGGCAAAGGGCGCGAGACGAGATCACCGCGCAAGCTTGGAATGATGCAAAACGAGCAGCGGTTGTTGCATCCTTCCGAAATTTTTAAATAGGCGTAGTGGCGCGGCGTCAGACGTAAACCTTCGGGCGGCACGAGATCAACGAAGGGATCGTGTAACGGCGGGAGCGCCTCGTGGACGGCTTGGACAACTTGTTCGTATTGATGTGGCCCGGTCACCGCCAGCACGCCGGGATGCGCCGCCCGAATGGCGCTCTCGTCCACGCCCATGCAGCCGGTGACGATCACGCGACCATTGGCAGCCATGGCTTCGCCGATCGCCTCCAGACTTTCCTGCTTCGCGCTGTCGAGGAAACCGCATGTATTGACGACCACCACGTCAGCGCCTTCGTAATCGGCTGCTAAGATATAGCCTTCCGATCGCAGGCGCGTGATGATTCGCTCCGAATCAACGAGCGCCTTGGGGCAGCCGAGCGATACGAACCCCACCTTGGGCACGCGCGGCGCGTTGATCGCATCGCGTGCACCGGATGCATCGGGGGTGCGGCCCGAAATTGGAACCTTGCTGGTCATGCGGCGCGAGCCTGCATCGTGCGCGGTCAATCGTCAGTATGCTCGCCGGCAGAACTTTCCCCTGCAGGCGACATCTGGCGCAGCTTGGCCAGGACACGCGCGGCTTCCTCCGATTCAGTTTCAGCCCGCGGGGCGTGTTCGTCACGGGCTTGCACGATTTCCGCAGAGGGCCGCGCGGCCTGTGTCGTCTCCTCGGCAGGCAGCAGCGTTCCGGCCTTCGCCGCCGCGGGCGCAAGCTCCTGACGTTCCCGTTCCGTACGACGGGCGGCCTTCTTCACCTCCGTATCGAGATCGATCTGCGAGCACAGGCCCATCGTGACAGGGTCTTGGGGGACAAGGTTTGGCGAGTTCCAATGCGTGCGATCGCGAACTTGAGCGATCGTCGGCTTTGTGGTTCCAACGAGACGAATGATCTGACTGTCCCGCAATTCCGGGTGGTTGCGCAGCAGCCACAAGACCGCGTTCGGTCGGTCGTGGCGGAGGGACACCGGCGTATAACGGGGGCGCTTCTTGCCTGCGGTCTGAGGGATTTCCACCTTCATTTCCGAGAGCCGCAACTTGTGCTTGGGATCGCGCTCACCGCGCGCGATCTCCTCGCGTGTCAGCTGGTTCGACGATACAGGGTCGAGCCCCTTGATACCGTGGGCAACGTCCCCATCGGCGATGCCTTTGACTTCCAGGACGTGCAGCCCGCAGAACTCCGCGATCTGTTCAAAAGTCAGCGACGTGTTGGCAACCAGCCAAACGGCTGTCGCCTTCGGCATCAGGGGCTTGCGATCGGCCATGAAGGTTTCGCTCCTGGCTGATGGGGCCGTTGAAGCCCACGCCAGCCGACTTGAGTTTATCGTATTCGGGAATTCGGTCTCTATAACCTGTGCCGGGGAGGCGAATCAAGCCTGTCGGATGGTAGAGACGCCCAAGATGTCATTTTCGGGCACGATTGAGGTGCTTCAAAGTAACCAAACGCTGCTTCCAGCCCCATAACGTGCGCCCATGCGCTACAGCGGAGAACATTGCAGTGGACAGGGGAGGGCGATAGTGTCCCGGCGCCTCGAGGGGGGCACCTCGAGGGGAACGTCCCACGAGCACGAGTAGAACGAGACGGGAGACGCTCCATGATGCCGACGGCCGGAAAGCCTTACTTTTTCGAGGACCTCAAAGTCGGAATGGAGGCCTCGATGTCGCGCACTGTGACCGAGGCCGATATTGTCGCCTATGCAGCGCTGTCAGGTGACTATAACCCTATCCATCTTGATCCCGAGTATGCATCGCGCACCCCATTTAAGGAACGCATTGCGCATGGCATTCTTTCGGCGGGGTACATCTCGGCGGTGTTCGGCATGCAGGTTCCCGGGCCCGGCTCGATCTACATTTCACAGACCTTGAATTTCAAGGCTCCGGTGAAAATCGACGACGTGGTCGTGACGTCGATCAAACTCATCGAATTGATGCCCGAGAAAAAGCGCGCCCGCTTCGAGACAATTTGCAGCGTCGATGGCAAGCCGGTGCTAACGGGAGAAGCGGTTCTGTTGATCCCGTCGCGGCCTGCCTCCTGATTGCCGCAACGTGGCTCTGCGTCCCACGCCCCCAAAAACCTGTTGCCGAGCACCGAACGCACCATGATCGTCTGTCAGGGATGGAAATCGCCACCACAGTCGGTTCGCAATTCGGTCCTCGCCATCGGTAACTTCGATGGCGTTCATCGTGGCCATCAGGTCTTGATCGGTCAAACGGTTGAGACGGCACGAAAGGCTGGCTGCCCGGCAGGAGCAATGGTTTTCGAACCGCACCCGCGTGAGTATTTTCATCCGCTGGAGGCTCATTTCCGCCTGACGCCGCTCGAAGACAAGCTTGCAATTCTCGAGACTCTCAAACTCGACTTTGCTGTTGTCGCGACCTTCGACGCAGAACTGGCGGCAATGGAATTCTTTGAGTTTACCGACCAAGTTCTTGTCGAGGCGCTGGCCGTTCGACACGTGGTCATTGGCTATGATTTTTATTATGGCCGCAACCGCCGCGGCAGCCCTGAAACGATGATCTTGACAGGTATCGAGCACGATTTCGAAGTCACGGTCGTCCCGCCGATGGCTCAAGATGGCGAGGTCTTTTCTTCGACCGGCGTGCGATTGAAGCTGGCGCAAGGCGATGTGGCGGGTGCAGCCAAGGACCTCGGCCGAAATTGGAGAGTGAGAGGCAAAGTCATCAGCGGTGCCAAGCGCGGCACGGGGCTTGGCTATCCCACGGCAAACATGCAGCTGCCCAGAGGCACTACGCTTGCGCATGGAATCTATGCGGTCCAGGTGACCGCAAATGGCAGCCGTGTCGCCGGTGCGGCCTATCTTGGCACGCGCCCGACGTTCGACGACGGGGCGCCCGTTCTGGAGATCTTCCTGATCGACTTCAATGGCGATCTCTACGGGCATGAAATTGCCGTCGACTTTGTGCAATTCATTAGGCCTGATCGCAAGTTCGACAGCGCAGATGAGCTCGTGCGCCAAATGGACGACGACATTGCGAACGTGCGCGCTATTCTGGCGGCGGCGCCCTGAGACGGGTCAGCGTCGGTGACGGCCACCCGCCGCATTCCAAATTCGCCAAACGGTAGTTGCAATCAAAATGCCTCAGCCTGCCCTCAATCGCCCCAGTCCCGCACTACTCCAGCGGCTCTGCGATATCGTGGGTGAGGCTAACGTCATCGCAGATCCCGTTCGCCAAGAGCGCTATCTTAAGGAATGGCGCGATCGCTATTTTGGCGCGACGCCCCTCGTCGTGCGCCCAGCCTCCACTGCCGACGTGGCCGCAGTTCTGTTCGCCTGCAACCAGGAGCGGGTCGGCGTCGTACCGCAATCGGGAAACACGGGATTGGTCGGTGGGCAGATACCTCATGAAGATGGCTCGGAAATCCTCCTCTCGCTGGATCGCCTAACCCGGATCCGCGGCATTGATGCCACCAAAAGCAGCCTCCTTGCTGAAGCCGGCGTCACATTAAAGAGGGTGCAGGAGGCCGCTGCCGCAGCCGGGCGGCTCTTTCCCGTGTCAATGGCGTCCGAAGGCAGTTGCTGCATCGGCGGCAATATCGCCACCAATGCCGGCGGGATTGCCGTCGTGGCTTACGGGACGATGCGGACACAGGTGCTCGGTCTCGAAGTCGTGCTGGCGGATGGCAGGGTGTGGTCGAACCTCGATGGGCTCAAGAAGGACAACACGGGCTATGATCTGCGGGACCTGTTTGTCGGTTCAGAAGGCACCCTCGGCATCATCACCGCCGCCACATTAAAGCTTCATCCGCGACCTCGAGGTCTGGCAACGGCCTTCGCTTCTGTCGCCGATGCCTCTTTGCTTCCGGCACTGTTCTCCCTTGCCGAGGCGCACGCGGGCAGCAGCCTCACCGCCTTTGAGTTCATGTCGCAACGCGCGCTCGACTTCGTTTTGCGACATGGCGCACGCGTGTCAAAGCCGTGCGAGACCGGGGCCCCCTGGTTCGTGCTCATCGAACTTGCAACGCTTGAAGAGGACCGCGCGCAATCCGTTCTCGAAACCCTGCTCGTTTCGGCTTGCGATGCTGGCCTGATCGCAGACGTGCGCGTCGCCACGACGGGTGCGCAGAGAGAGGCGCTCTGGCGGCTTCGCGAGCAGATGTCGGACGTCCAGAAGCAGGAGGGCGGATCGATCAAGCACGACATTTCCGTGCCGCTCGCGCGCATTCCGGAATTTCTCGATCGTGCAGAGGCGATCGTCACGCGCCTCGTGCCGGGAGCGCGCACCGTGCCGTTTGGCCACTTGGGGGACGGCAATATCCATTACAACGTCTCACAGCCGCCTGACATGCCGAAGCACCGCTTCCTCGCGCAATGGGATCAGGTATCGGCGGCCGTTCACGACCTCGTCGTCGAATTGGGCGGTTCGATCTCGGCTGAGCACGGTATCGGTCGCATGAAGCGAGCAGAACTGCGGCGCGTGAAAGATCCGCTCGACTTGGACCTCATGCGCCGCATCAAGGACGCTCTCGATCCCCATGGTATCCTCAATCCCGGCAAGGTGTTGTGAGAAGGACTATGCCCAACGTCTGACATCCACACACAGCAAGAGGCATCTTGGAACGCTGAGTTCTTCCGGCATAGTGTGAGCCGAGATACGGGGGATGTGACGTGCGACGTCTGCCGGGATACATGATGCTGATGGCCGCGGTACTCGCCGCCGCTGTCGGATTGCGCCTGGCCGATCCCTTGCCAGTTGCGGCACTGCGCTACACGGTCTTTGACAGCTATATCGCAGCCCGCCCACGCCTTGCCGATCCCGATACGCCCGTTCGCATTGTGGACATCGACGAGGCTTCGCTGGCTGAGTTTGGACAGTGGCCCTGGCCGCGCACGCGCCTGGCGCATCTCATCGAACAGCTCGATGCGCTCGGCGCGCGCACGATCTCACTTGATCTTATTCTCGCCGAAGACGATCGATTATCCCCGGATCGCCTGATCGAAAATTTTCGTGAACGTACAGAATTGAGCGAGCTGACCGAGCAACTGTCACGCCTGCCCGCAAACGATGCGCTGCTGGCAGCCCAGATCGCCAAGGCACCGGTCATCCTTGGCTTCTCCGCCGAGACGGGGCCGGCCCGCCAACTTACCCCGCCGCGCGCGCCGCTTGCGATCGCTGGCGACGACCCCAAGATGTTCCTGCCTGCCTTCTCGGGCGGTGTCGGCAGCCTGCCCGTGCTGGCCGAGGCCGCGCGCGGCATCGGTGCCGTCAATTGGCTGCCGGAACGCGATCAGATCGTGCGCCGCGTTCCGTTGCTGTTGAATGTCGGCGGCGCGATTTACCCGTCACTTGCTCTCGAGACGTTGCGGGTCGCGGCAGGGCCATCGGCAACCGTGCTCGTCAAATCCTCCGGCGCCAGCGGCCTTACCGCCTTCGGACAGCGAACGGGTGTCGAGTTCGTGCGCGTTGGTGAGCATGTGATGGCGACCGACGGCCAAGGCGAATTGTGGCTGCACTTTGCGGCCACGGATCCGCGCCGCTACATCTCCGCCCGGGATGTTTTTGCCAATCGGGTGACTCGCGCCGACGTCGAGGGCCGCCACATCTTTATCGGCGCGAGCGCTACAGGCCTCATGGATCGGCGCGCAACGCCGCTGCAGTCGTCCGTGCCCGGCGTAGAGATCCACGCGCAAGCCCTGGAGCAGATGCTTCAAGGCGTCCACCTCATACGGCCGGCCTGGGCGCTCGGAGCCGAATTGATCTTCCTGGCCGGAGCGGGCGGATTGGCCGCCTGGCTGATCTCCCGCTCGGGCGTCATGCTGGCAGCGGCAGCAAGCGCAGGTTTGATCGCTCTCGTCGCGGCCGTATCGTGGATCGCATTCACCGGCACGGGACTGTTGTTGGATCCGGTCTATCCAGCGCTTGCGCTCGTTGCGGTGTACATGTCCGGCTCGCTGTCGAGCTATCTGAGGTCGGAACGTGACCGCGCACGCATCCGTTCCGCCTTCGGACATTATGTGGCGCCAGCGGTGGTGGACGAACTCGTTCGCCGGGAAGAGCCGCTCAAGCTCGGTGGTGAAACGCGCGACGTCACTCTGCTGATCGCCGACGTCCGCGGCTTCTCGCGCCTTTCAGAGGGAATGCCGGCTGAAGACCTCATCCAATTCGTGAACGCGTTGTTCACGCCACTCGCCGACACGATTCTCGAACACCGCGGCACCATCGACAAGTTCATGGGCGATGCGGTTATGGCATTCTGGAATGCGCCTCTCCCCGATACCGATCATGCGGTCAAAGCTTGCCGGGCAGCGCTCGCCATGCAGGAACGGCTTGCTGCATTCAACGCGGAACGTGGAGCGGGGAGCGAACCGGTTCGTCTCGGCATCGGCCTCAATACCGGAGCGTGTGTCGTGGGTAACGTCGGTTCGCCTCAGCGTTTCGATTATTCCGTCCTTGGGGATGTCGTTAATACGGCTGCGCGCATCGAGGAGGCGACGAAGGAATTCGGTGCAGCCATCATCGTCGGAGAAGCGACCGCGCAGCAGGCCGCTGCACTCGCCCTGGTGGAAATCGGCACCGTGTCGTTGCGGGGCAAAGACCGGCCCGAGCGCTTATATGCGCTCATGGGTGATGAGCACGTGGCCAGCACGCCGGAGTTCCAGGCGTTTCGCTTTGCCTTCGCCGAGCTTCGCGAGCGTAGTGTTCGGGGCGACAAGGCTCGAGCGCAAGAGGCCCTACTCGAATGCCGGCAATCCGGCATGAGCGGCGCAGAACCTCTGATCGCGAAGGTTCAGCAGCGCATCACGGCTCAGACGGAGAATGGATCGGTTTAGTTCGGCTTGTAACCGCGCGCGGGCGAGTCGTTATAATTTGGCTTGCCGCCCTTACCACCCTTTCCGATCGCCAGCCCCAACCCGATACCGACAGCCAAGCCGATGGCAGCCTTTGCAGCCGCGTCATCATTCTGCTTCTGCGTCGTGCGCACGGGCTTGTCTTTCGGCTTGGACGCCGGCTTTGGCGCCGTAACCTTCACAGGTTTTGGTTGATCCGTCTTAGCCGAGCGTTTGGTTTTCTCCGGCTCTGATTTCTTGGTTTGTTTGGTCGTCTTGCCTTTGCGGGGTAAGTCGGGCTTTTTCTCAGGCTCGATCGCCGCGCGCCGGATGAGATCATCGCGAGTAAAAATTGGATTTGGGTCGATGGTCGGCGGTTTCGCAACGAAGGGGAATGCAACGTCGAAATCGAAACCGTCGCGTTCCTTAAGTCCAGCCCAACGGATCGGTGCGCCTAAATCGCCCTTGTCCGTGATCTTGAGTACTTTGCCCGGCTCGGCGTGATCGCGGCACGTGCCGCGCGCATTACACACGCGCACCGCACCTTCGTGCAGGAGCAACCAAGTCGAATCGTTGTCTGCCACATAAACGTCGAAGATCGTACCGCGGACGGTGATCGAGGCACTCGGAACCTTGATGACATAGCTTGGCTTCGCCGCAACGCCGGTGATGAAGCGGAACGCGCCCTGGACCAGATCCACGCCAATCGAGCCCGTCGACTTCTCGCCGTCGTAGACAAACTTGTCGAGCTTGAGTTTCGCGCCGGGCCCCAGCGCGAGCTTGGTATCGTCGTTCAACTTGAGTTCCGTCGACGCATCCTGGCTGACGTCGATGAGCTCGTTTTGATGGACGCCGTCGCCGGTGAGCAGAGTCCGCGTATCGCGGTTGAACTCCGCCGTCACCACATTGATCACAGACAGCGTAGCGCCGATCCGCTGGCGGGGTTCGGCCGCTGCCGTCCCGAACGTGATACAAGGTAGCACGGCGCCGATGACCGCCATGGCCCCGAAATTTGGCCGCATCGCACCTCTCCCGGCTAAACCACGAATTCCGCCGTACAATTGTACAATACGGTTCAGCACGCGAATTTTAGAACAGCATCATTATAACATCATAAACGAGAGTTGCCAGTCGAACCTAGCCGGCGACGTTGGGCCGACCGATGTCGAAAGCCCGCATCAGGACGGGCATCCAATCGCGCGCGATCCGTGGCCATTTTTACCATTAGCTCAGCGCGACGGCGCCTTTTTCCTTGGCCTTATGATCTGGTTCGACGTGGATGACGATCTGTGAGCCCGCGATACGCCGCATGATCTCAGCTTCGATGCGATCGCAAATGGCGTGGGATTCGAGCACCGTCATATCGCCTGGCACCACCAGATGAAATTCGATGAAGGTGGCGCGGCCCGCCTGACGAGTGCGGATGTCATGCGCCTGGATGGCACCTTCAGCGCTCTCCTGGATCGCTGTGCGAATGACGGCCTGCACCTCGCCCGATGCCGCCTGATCCATGAGGTGACTGACCGCGCCGCCGACGATGCTATAGCCAGCCCATAGAATGTTCAGACCCACCAGAGCTGCAAGCAGCGGATCGAGTTCGCGGATGCCCGTTGCGAGCGACAACGCAAGGCCAGCAAGCACGCCAACCGTCGTCGCTACATCCGTCAGAATGTGCCAGCCGCTGGCGATCAGCGCCGGAGAGCGCCAGGACTTGCCCTTCACAACGAGGAAGACGCCCCATACCGCGTTGAGTGCGCCAGCCAGCGCGTTAACGCCAAGTCCGGCCGCTGGCTCTGTGAGGTCGCGCGGTGTGCGCCAGGCTGCCCACGCTTCCTGAAAGATCAGCATCGCCGCCACGACGATGAGCGCCCCTTCAAGGGCCGCGGAAAAGAATTCGGCCTTGTGGTGGCCGAACGGATGTTTCTTATCGGGTGGCTGGACACTGATGCGCAAGGCAACCAGGGCCGCGATGCCGGTGATGACATTGACGATGCTTTCCAGGGCATCCGAATAGAGCGCAACACTTCCGGTGATCAGATACGCCCAATACTTGAGCCCCATTACGACCAGAGCCACGGCGATGGTGGCAATCGCAGCACGCAGCAAAACCCCATTATTCTGACTATGGTCGTGCATGGGGCCGAATGGGCTCATCATCGCTGCTCAAGACTAACGGTCGATACCGGCCATCGCACGTTACGGCCCGAAGCCGCCGGGTGAACGTGCGGAGCGCATCTGGCACGAAATGAGGTCCACGCCAAGACCGCGTCTAGCCGCGCGCAATGGTCGGGTATTGCCAGGTAGGGCGTTTTCCACATGGCAAGGATCGGCATGTCTCCCACTGAAGAAACGAATCTGATCGATGGTGGAGGACTTGCAACCTGCTACGCTGCGGAGCCGCCTCATGGCCAACTTCACCACGCATATTGCGGCTGGAACGGTGGTCGCCGGTGCCATGGCAACCTTGACGCTCGCAGCCGATGTCATCGCGCCGGAAAACCTCATCGCCGTTACCATGGCGGGTGTACTGGGCTCCATCCTGCCCGACATCGATCTGAAAGATTCAAGGCCAAGCCGAGCGATGTTCTCAGGGTTGGCAATCTTTTTTTCCTTCGCGGTGCTGTTCAGTTTCGCCACCCAATACTCGATCGCTGAATTATGGATTTTGTGGCTCGGCACGCTTGTGCTCGTGCGCTATGGATTGCATGCCGCTTTTCATCATCTCGCGGTGCACCGCGGCAGCTGGCATTCGTTGTTGGCCGCGGTTTTTTCCGCCGCCGCTACCGCGTTGGTATTCTATTATGTCCTAGGACGTCATGAAGGCGTGGCATGGCTGGCGGGTGGCTTCCTATTCGTCGGCTACATCGTTCACCTCATCCTCGATGAAATCTATTCCGTCGACGTGATGGACACGCGGGTGAAAAACTCGTTCGGCACGGCTCTCAAGCTCTTCGATCGTCGTCATCCCTACGCCACACTCGGCATGGCGTCAGCGACGGCTCTCGCGGTCTGGTTTGCGCCCCCGGCGGATACCTTTACCCAGGGCATTTCCTCGCGACACATGTGGGAGGGCCTCAGCGCGCGCCTCCTGCCGGAGGAAAAATGGTTCGGGATCATCGATCGGCATGGCCGGCTGTCGCGCGTCGTGGAGGGTGAGAACGACATTTCGACGGGCTCGTTGCCGGCTGGCCCTGCTCAGCCCGTTGGCGCGCAACCGACCGAGCGCTGACGCGACCTGTTGTGCTTTGCGTTTGGCTTGCGACCGGATAGAAGGTGGCGGGGGAGTTCGGCTTGGAGAGGTCGGCTTGCCAAAGTGGGGGCACATCCACCGTTCGCATCTGGGGAGAAACCAATGACACCGTTGATCGCTGGCGTTCTGGCGCTGGCTTTGCCGCTGTTGCTGATCGGGTTGTTGTTCCTGCGCCGCAACCGCTTTGTTTTCCTGTTCTATCTCGCTTTGTGTGCTGTCGGCATCGGCTACCTAGTCACGACCGGAACCATTGAGGACATCGGGCGGCAGGTCTTGACCTTCCTTGGTCAGATGACGACCGAAAAAGCGCCCGCCTGATCGGCCCGTCGGCGTCAGTGTGACGTGAATGGCCTGGTTCGGCAGCGGCACGCGTGTCGTTATGCCGAGCCGGGCAAGTCGTATGTTCGAGCCGGTCTTTATGCAGATTGAGGAACGAACGGGGCAACATTTACATGCTGCGGATTGTCCGTTACGCGCTAGGAGACTGAACGGGCTCCACGACCGTTGCACGCGACGATCCCGCCCTTTGACTGTCCGGACGAATTCAAAACCTATGCCCGAGCTGCTGATCGAGCTATTGTCAGAAGAGATACCTGCGCGCATGCAAACGCGCGCAGCGGAGGATTTGAGCCGTCTGGTGCTGGACGCCCTGCGCGAGGAAGGCTTGCAAACGGGCCCCGCCAAGAGTTTTGCTACGCCGCGCAGGCTCGGTCTCACCATCGCCGATCTTCCCGAGGAATCGCCCGCGGTATGGGAGGAACGCAAGGGGCCGCGGGTGGGTGCCCCCGAACAGGCCGTGCAGGGCTTCCTCAAAGCGGCAGGCCTGGCAGACATCACGCAGGCGGAAATCGTCAAGGACAACAAGAAGGGCGACTATTTTCTTGCCCGCGTCAATCGGCCGGGTCGCCCGGCCGCGGCAATCATTTCGGATGTCATGCCATCATTGCTGGCTAAGTTCCCTTGGCCAAAATCCATGCGTTGGGGTTCGGGTTCGTTTCACTGGGTCCGCCCCTTACAGTCGATCATCTGTCTCTTGGATGGCCAGATCGTGCCGTTCGACGTAGCGGGTGTTGCGGCTTCCAACGCCACGCGCGGGCATCGCTTCCACGGCAACGCACCCTTCAAGGTGAATAGATTCGCGGACTATGAGAAGCAGCTTAGAGCTCATAAAGTCATCCTTGATGCGGCTGAACGACAAGTCCTCATCCGCGAGGCGGCCATCGCCGCTGCCAAGGCCGCCAAGCTGGATCTGGTCGAGGACGACTCGCTTGTGCTGGAAAATGCCGGACTGACGGAATGGCCCGTCGTTCTGATGGGCACGTTCGATGCCGAGTTCCTCGAAGTCCCGGGAGAGGTTCTGACCGCCTCG
>JAKALI010000016.1 GCA_021813195.1 Pseudomonadota bacterium | reverse complement strand
GCCCCCAGAACAAGTATGGCGATATCCTCATCCTCTTCGATGAGTTCGAGGATCTGTTCCGCCGGAATCCCTTCACGGATGACTTCCTCGATCTTTATGTTTTCGAAGCCCGCGTGGGAGAGTTTACGCTGGAACAGGCGGAACAGGGCCCGCGCCCGGTTGGTTTCTTCTTCGAGCTGGACCTGGCGCACGCCGACCCAATGCTGGAATTCCTGCGGCTCGATCACATACATCATCACGATCGAGCCCGAGGAATGCACGATCCGGCTCGCGGCGTAGTACAGCGCGCTTTCGACTTCCTGGCTCTCGTCCACGATCAGCAAGAATTTGCGCGCGTGTCCGGCTTCGAAGGATCGGCGTTTGCGAGTTGGTGCCATGCGGGTAATGCTGCCATGGATTGATGGAGCCGTGAAGCCGCTTCACGCGTCGGCTGGCCCTGAATGCGTGGAGCGCGCCTGAAGGTCTTGGACTACGACCGGAGCAGACCCACAACATCCTTGACTTCGTTCATGATCGGCGTCGCGATCGCGCGTGCGCGCTCAGCACCTACTGAAAGGATCTGATCGATGTAAGCCGGATCGGCGGCAAGCCGCTTGGCTTCGGCACCCAGCGGGCCCAGCCGCTGGACGGCCACCTCGGCTAGGGCCTTTTTGAAGGTTGAGAACTGTTGTCCGCCGAAATCTGCCAGCACAGCAGCCGGCGTCGTTCCGGTGAGCGCGGCATAGATGCCGACCAGATTTTCCGCCTCCGGCCGGTTCGCAAAACCCGATTCCTCCGACGGCAAAGGCTCCGGATCAGTTTTTGCCTTCTGGATCTTGCGCGCAATCGTATCGGCGTCGTCGGTCAGATTGATCCGCGAAAGATCGGAGGGATCGGACTTCGACATCTTCTTGGTGCCGTCGCGCAGGCTCATGACGCGCGTCGCTGGGCCTGTGATAACGGGTTCGGGCTGGGGAAAAAATTGGCCATCTGCGTGGCCTTGCGCGATGATGTGCTCGCGATAGTCGTTATTGAACTTCTGGGCGATATCGCGCGCCAGCTCCAGGTGCTGCTTCTGGTCCTCGCCGACCGGAACATGCGTCGCCCGGTAGGCGAGAATGTCGGCGGCCATGAGATTGGGATATGCGTAAAGCCCCACAGAAGCATTTTCGCGATCCTTGCCCGCCTTCTCTTTGAACTGAGTCATGCGATTGAGCCAGCCGAGCCGGGCGATGCAGTTGAACACCCAGGCGAGTTCTGCGTGCTCTGGCACGCGGCTCTGGTTGAACAGGATGCTACGGTTGGGGTCGAGCCCGGCAGCGATGTAGGCCGCCGTCACCTGACGGATGGCCGTGCGCAGCTCATTGGGGTCCTGCCAGATGGTGATGGCATGCAGATCGACCACACAATAGATACACTCGTGCTCATCCTGCATGCGGATCCAATTCAGCATGGCGCCTAAATAATTGCCGAGATGAAGCGAGCCGGTTGGCTGCATGCCGGAAAAAACGCGGGTCGGAAATGGCATCGTCGTTCTTCTTTTTGGCGTTTGGCTTTGGACCGGCGGGCGTTATGGCCCGCTGGAGGGCGCAAGGCAAGCCGGCTCCGTTATGGTTGACGGGTTATGTGGAACGGCGCGACAGCATCGCGCGCAACTGGCCAAATTTGAATGCACCGGTGAATTGGGACGCTAGCGCATAAGCGGCGAAGCCAGCGGCGATGAGGACCGCAAGGGCTGAGAAGCGTACGGCGATCCCGCTAGCGCCAGTGATCCACGGATCGAGCCAAGAAGCGGCCGCGAGGAGCGCGGCACCCATGACGGCCGCGGAGAGCAGGATGCGCGGCAACACGCGCTTGAAGCGCGAATCAGCGATGAAATGCTCTTGCTTAACGAGACCGCGCCAGAGCAGGTAAGCGTTCATCCAGCCGCCCAGCGACGTGGCGACCGCGATGCCCAGATGCGGCATCCAGCCCAATTCGCGAAACATAAAGAACAATGCGATCGAGCCGATGGTATTGGCTGTCAGGCTCCAACCGGCGTAGCGCATCGGCGTGCGGGTATCGTGGCGCGCAAAATAGGCCGGCGAGAAGACTTTGATCATGACGAACGCTGGCAGGCCGAGCGCGAAGATACGCAGCGCCTCCGCCGTCGCTGGCGTATCTTCCCGCGTGAAGGCCCCCCGCTCGAATAAGACGCGAACGATTTCGGTCGGCACAACAAACAGAGCCACCGCGGCGGGAATGGTCAGCAGCATGGCGAACTCGAGCGAGCGGTTCTGGCTGTCCATCACCGCGGCATGATCGCCAGCGCGGATCGAGCGCGCAACGTCGGGAAGCAGCACGACTCCGACTGCAATTCCGACGATCGCCAGCGGCAGTTCATAGAGACGGTCGGCGTAATAGAGGTGTGAAACGGCTCCGGCCTGGAGCGAGGCAATCACCGTGCCGATGGCAATATTGACCTGTGTAATGCCGCCGGCAATGACACCCGGAATGCCGAGAGTCACGAGATTTTTCATGTCCGGGCTCCAGCGCGGACGCCCGAGCTTCAGCATCACGCCGGCCCGTTTCAGCCCCCAGATGAGCAGTGCCAATTGCAGGACGCCCGCAACGAAGACACCCCAGGCCAGAATATAGCCGGCCTGCGGTTCACTCCGGAAACCAAGCCAAAGCGAGAGCAGCATGGCCGCCGTCAGGACGGTGTTGAGAACGATCGAGACCGAGGAACTCTCGACGAAACGTCCGAGCGTGTTGAGCACGCCGGACATCAGCGCGACCAGCGACATACACAGAAGATAGGGAAAGGTAATCTGCGTCAGCCGCACGGCAAGCTCGAATTTGTCTGGTGTCTCCGCAAATCCCGGCGCGAGCAAATACATGAGCCACGGCATGGCGAGCATGCAGGCCGCCGACAGCACGAGCAGAATGAAAGTCAGGCCCGACATCGCCTCGGATGCGAACGATCGCGCCGATTCTTTGCCGTCGCCTTCGTATTTCGAGGCGAAGATCGGCACGAACGCTGAGTTGAAGGCCCCTTCGCCAAACAGCCGACGGAACAAATTTGGGAAACGGAATGCGACATAGAACGCGTCGGCCACAGGGCCCGTGCCGAGCACGGCCGCCGCGAGAATGTCGCGCACGAAGCCGAAGATGCGGCTCACGAGTGTCAAGCCGCCAACGGTGGCGAAGGAGCGGTAGAGTTTCATGGGCTGCGACGCCTAGCGGGGTTTGAGGTGGCGCGCAAGCGGTGGCGGGGCCGCGGCCTGCGCATCGTACGCTTCAGGTGCTCGGCTACACCATTCCGCCTGTGATCACCTCCGGCTTCGGGGGCGTCAGGACCGTGGTCAATTTCGCTCGGATTTCCTTTTGGCGGCTCTCTTGAGTGATCTTCTTGCCCGTGAGGTCCGTCACGTAGAAGACGTCGACCGCCTTCTCACCGAACGTGGTGACGTGGGCTGAGGAGATATCGAGCGACAAGTCCGACAGCGTGCTCGTCAATTCGTACAGTAGGCCGTGACGGTCGCGGCCAGACACTTCGATTACCGTGAAGCGGTCGGACAAGGCGTTGTTGATGACGACCTCCGGTGGGACATGGAACGCGTCGAGCCGCGTCGGAGTTCCTTTGCGCTTCTCAAGCAGGTGCTCCAGGCGGACGTCGCCTTTCAGCAGTTTCTCGATCGTCTCGCCAATACGCCGCGCCCGGCGTAACTCGTCCTCATCCTCCTGCATCTCGCGTGCCAGCAAAAAGGTGTCGAGGGCAAAGCCATCCCGCGTCGTCGTGATGTAGGCGCCAATAATGTTTGCTCCGTTGGCGGCGCAGGCTCCCGCAAACATCGCAAGCAGCCGGGGATGATTAGGCGCCAGTACTGTCAATTCCGTTACCGATGTGAAGGCATCAGTGGTGGCGTGTGTGACGAGGGAGCGGCTTTCGAGCTCAGCTTGGCGTGCGATCTTGGCATGCTGCACCTGTCGGGCGGGGTCTGTGCGCAGCCAATAATCCGGATATTGTCGGTCGATGAAACGGGCGATGTCGGCTTCCGGCCATTCCTGCAACGCGCGTCTCAATTCTGACTTTGCTTGCGCCACGCGGTAGTTGCGATCGGCTTCGGTGTGGCCGCCGCCGACCAGGGGTTCGGTCTCGTAATATAGCGTTCGCAACAGCTGACCCTTCCAGCCGTTCCATACACCTGGGCCCACGGCGCGGATGTCGGCGACCGTGAGCAGCATCAACAGTTTGAGGCGCTCGGGGCTCTGCACAATGCGCGCGAAATCCTGAGCCGTCTGTGGATCGGTGATATCCCGGCTCTGGGCCATATTGCTCATGGTGAGGTGCTTGGCGATGAGCCAGATGACGGTCTCGGTTTCCGCTTCCGTCAGGCCGAAACGCGGGCAGAGTCTGCGCGCAATTTCACCGCCGACGATCGAGTGGTCGCCGGGCCGCGCCTTGCCGATGTCGTGCAGGAACGCGGCGACATAAAGGGCGCGGCGGTTCTGAATTGATTGCACAATATGCGTCGAGAGCGGAAGTTCGGCCCGGGCATCGCCGTGTTCGATCTCCGAAAGCGTTCCCACCGTTCTGATGAGGTGTTCGTCCAACGTGTAGTGGTGATACATATTGAATTGGGTGAGCGCGACCGCGCGTCCGAACTCGGGGATGAAGCGACCCAGTACGCCGGTTTCATTCATGCGCCGCAACGTGGCTTCCGGGTTCGATGTACTCGTCAGCAATTCCAGAAAGATGCGGTTGGCTTCGGGATCAGCGCGCAGTTTGTCGTCGATGAGCCGGAGCGATTGGCGTAACAGGCGCATCGCATCGGGGTGCAGAAAGGCCCCAGTTTGCTCGGCCTGTGCAAAAAATCGAATGAGATTGACCGGATCACGGTGGAACACGTTGGCGTCGGCAACGGTCAGCCGATCGTTTTCAATGCGAAAATCGGTTTTCTGCCGGACCTGACGGCGCAGTCGCCATGTCGTTCTGCTCAAGAGGCCACCAAACCCTGGTGCCGTCTTGGCCTGCTGCATTTCCAGAGCCGCGCATAAAATGGCTGTCAGCTCCCCCACATCCTTGGCGACGAGGAAGTAGTGCTTCATGAAGCGCTCAACCGCGCGCTGGCTCGAGGTTGCGCGGTACCCGAACTTGGCTGCGATCTGCGGCTGGAGATCGAACGTCAAGCGCTCCTCGGCCCGACCCGTTAAGAAATGCAATTGGCAGCGCACGCTCCACAGGAAATCCTCCGAACGGCGGAAGGTTTGGAATTCCTCGGGTGTGAAGATGCCGAGCGAGATCGTTTCGGGCCCAACCTCATGCCCATAGAGGTATTTGGACAGCCAGTGTAGCGTATGCAGGTCGCGCAGACCGCCTTTGCCGTCTTTGACGTTGGGCTCAACTTTATAGCGGCTTTCTCCCGCACGCTTATGGCGTTCATCGCGTTCGGCCATCTTCGCATCGATGAAGGTTCGCGCCGTACCTTTGAACACGTCGTTTCTCAGTCGGTCAGAGAGGCTTTGAAACAACGCGGGGTCGCCATGAATCAGCCAGATGTCGAGGAGCGCTGTACGGATCGTCATATCCGCCTGGGCCATTTTCACGCACTGATCAACCGTGCGTGTCGCGTGGCCGACTTTGAAGCCCAGATCCCACAGCATATAAAGCATGTGCTCAGCGACACTCTCACCCCAGGGTGTCTGCTTGTAGGGCAGCAGGAACAGGATATCGATGTCGGAGCCGGGGGCGAGCAGGCCGCGTCCGTAGCCGCCTGTGGCAACAATCGCCATGCGCTCGGCGTCAGAAGGATTTGTGGCGCGATAGACATGCGTCACCGTGTAATCGTAGAGCAACGCGATCAACTCGTCCTGGAACCGGGCCAGTCCATGAGCACACTTGCGCCCTTTGCCGTCGGTGTCGATCTGCAGGCGTGCTTGCAGACGCGCCTCGCGAATGAGAGCTTTGCAGCGGGCCAGGATCGCGCCTTGGGCGTCTTGCGCGTTGCCATGTGCATTGAAAATGGAGGTCAACTCGACCCGCACCTGGTGGGGATCGAAGTAGGGCGCGGCGATCAACGTCGGCGAATCCATGAGAAATTCCGGCGGTCTTGGTTGAGGGCAGGCCCAGGGTCGTCTCGCGTTTTGGGCCGCGACCTTAATCCGTCTCGCCAGCCCATGGAAATGGCCACGTTGCCCGTGCATATCGATGGACGGGCCCTGCCGTGACAGAGGCCGAGGAACCCAGGGGCCCGCGATCTGGGCGCGATCTGCTGCCGATCACCCTGAGGCCAGCCATGCTCGCGGATCTCAGCCTCATCCGCGCGTGGCTGAGGCGTCCGGAGGTCGCAGACTGGTGGGGGCCGCCCGAATCCACGGAGGCTGAGGTGCGCATCGCGCTCCAGTCGCCCTCCGCACTCTGTCGCATCGTAGAATGGGACGCCACCCCTATTGGTTATGCTCACGCCATTGATGCGGCGATCTGGGGGGCGGATCTGCCCCAAGATCTCGAGCCTGGCACCTGGGAATTAGACGTCGTGATCGCCGATCCGGCCCATCGAGGACAAGGCGCGGGGATGGAGGCGTTGCGCTTGTTGCGCCAAGAAGTCTTTGCCTCGACGCTCGCGACTGCCGTCTGCGTTTTCGTGTCCATCCGCCACGAGACCGTTGTGCGGGCGTTTGAAAAAGCGGGCTTTGTTTGGCAGCAGATCTGGAACAACGGTGCCCTCGGGCCGTCGTGGTTCATGATCGCGCGCCGGCCATGAGCCGTGTTGAGGGCGGGCCCATGGCCGTTCAGCCCAGCAAATCACGCAAGAATGGGATGAGCGGTAGATCAGCCGGCAGCATCGGATAGTCACCGAGCCTGGAGGAGCGTACCCAGCGGATGACCTGTCCTTCTTTTGGGCGAATGTCGCCCTCCCAGTTGCGGCAAACATAGAGGGGCATCAGCAAGTGGAAGTCCTCATAGCTGTGGCTGGCGAAGGTCAACGGCGCCAGGCAATCCAGGCACACCTCGATACCGAGCTCTTCGGCCAATTCCCGGACGAGAGCCATCTCGGGCGTTTCGCAGGACCCGACCTTGCCGCCGGGAAATTCCCAGAGCCCTGCCATGGACTTGCCCGCGGGCCGCTGGGCGATCAGCACTCGACCGTCGGCATCGACCAGGGCGGCTGCCACCACGAGGAGATTGGGACGCACGGTGGCCTCAGGCATCGAGCCGGCCATTCCGGGTCAGAATGTAGACGGTTTCCCTGAGCCACGAGAGTCCCCGTTGTCGCAGATTCGGACTGGCCAGTAATCCATCGCGTGTCTCAAGACGGCGGACGCGAAACCACGGTTGCATGAGCTCTTCGATGCGACGCTCCGGAATCGGAAAGGGTGGCCCGTTCATTTCGGAAGGGTCATAGTCGAGCGCGACCAGAAGCACGGGGATGCCAGTTGGCGTCAATCGGGCAAGTTGGTCGACGTAGCGCTGCTGGAGCGCCCCCGGCATGGCAACCAGCGCAGCGCGGTCATAGACCGCGCCAATGCGGCGCGTGACAAGGGGCGACAGCTCAAAGAAATCACCCTGCCAAATCTCAAAAGGGCCTGCCCGGTAGACGCTGAAGGGCCCTTCAGAGGTCACGGCTGGATTGCGGCTGCGCTCGGTGAAGAACTCGCGCACGGCCTGGGCGGCGAGTTCGACACCGACAACCGAATGTCCCCGATCAGCCAGCCAGACCATATCGAGGCTCTTGCCCGCGAGCGGGACGAACACGTTCGATCCGGGTCGGACATCGAGCGACCCCCAATGCTGTTCGAGCAGGGGGTGTGGCCGGTTCATGTGAAACCCGATGTCGTTGCTCTGCCAGCGATCGAGCCAGAATTGTGGGTCCATGTCGCACGTCCGATCGGATTTGGCTAGCTGCGGTAGTCGGCGTTGATCGACACATAATCGTGGGTGAGATCGCACGTCCACACGGTCGCCGATGACTTGCCGACACCCACGTCGATGCGGATCACGATCTCGGGGTTCTTCATGTAACGGGCGACGGTCGCCTCGTCGTATTCGGCGGCCCGCTCCCCGTTGCGCGCCACGCAATGCTCGCCAAACCAGATGGCGAGTTTATCCCGGTCTGCCGCTTCACCCGACTTTCCCACCGCCATCACAACGCGGCCCCAATTCGGATCCTCGCCGGCGATCGCCGTCTTGAGAATTGGAGAATTGGCGCACGACAGCGCAATGCGCCGCGCCGCTGCAAAACTCTCCGCGCCAGAAACCTCAAACGTGACGAATTTCGAGAGTCCCTCGCCATCCTTGGCGACCTGAATGGCGAGGTCGCGCATCAGATCATGCAGGGCGGCGCTGAAATGCTGGAGCCGTTTAGATTTGCGTTTACTTACGGGCTTTTGACCGCGCGCCTCGGCCGCGCCGGTCGCAAACAGCAGACAGGTGTCGCTTGTTGATGTATCGCCATCCACTGTCATGCAGTTGAACGTCGTCTGCACGTGTTCGGCGAGAAGCTCCTGCAAGGCGCTCTGGGCGATGGCGGCATCCGTGAAGATGAAGCAGAGCATCGTCGCCATGTCGGGTGCGATCATGCCGGCACCCTTGCAAAATCCGTTGATCGTCACCTCGACATCGCCAATGAGAGCCGATCGTGTAGCGAGCTTGGGATAGGTGTCTGTCGTCATGATGGCGCGGGCGGCGTTCTCGAATTGGTCTGCCTCGGCACGCTCGACCATGCCCGCCAACAAGTGGCTGAAGCGGCTGACGTCAAGCGGCTCGCCGATCACGCCGGTGGAGGCGACGAAGACCTCCCTCGTCGAGCAATCTGCGGCGAGGGCGGCGGCTTCGGCGGTCTTTTCAACTGCATCGGCTCCACGCATGCCTGTGAAGGCGTTGGCGTTCCCGGAGTTGACCACCAGCACGCGAGCGGCGCCGTGCTTTAGGTTCTTGCGGCACCACAATACGGGGGCGGATGCCGTTTTCGATTGCGTCAGGACGCCGGCCACGGTTGTTCCTGTTTCAAAGGTGGCAACCATCAGATCTGTGCGGTTCCGGTAGCGGATCCCCGCTTTAGCGGTGGCGAACTTGACGCCATCGAGCTGCGCGAGCGTGGGGATAGTCGCGGGTGCAAATGGGGAGAGTTTCGTGGCGCGGGCCATGGTGTGGATCATCCGTTGCGGGCGCCGGGTTGCGCCCGGTGCGGCTCATGAACCTGCTCAAAGGGGCAGTCATGCTTCCACAAAGCAATGAGGCCGCCAGAATTCAACAAGAATTCCAGCGGCCTGAATATGAGGCGTTGATGTCGTGAGTGTCTATTTGGGCTCGCTTGCCCCCGCGCCGGCGGCTTCACCTGCCGCCTTCATCTGTTTTTCCAGCGCGGCTTGGGCCTCGGCCTGACGCTTGGCATCTTCTTCAGCCATCTTTTTCAGCTCAGGATCGATGTAGTCGATTTTCGCCTTGCCCCGGAGCTCGTTGGCGATGTTCTGGGCTTTGGATTGCACCATGGATCCGATGAGCCGGTCTTTCACCTCTTCGAAGGAGGGCGGGGGCTTCTGGCGGCGATCCTCGACTTTGATGACATGCCAGCCAAACTGGCTCTGTACGGGATCGGAGATTTCACCCTTTTTCAGCGCGAAGGCCGCCTCCTCGAACTGTGGCACCATCTGCCCGCGCCCGAAATAACCGAGCATGCCGCCCTGTTCCTTGGAGCCGCCATCGCCGGAGTTTTCCTTGGCGAGCTGAGCGAAGTCTTCGCCCGCCTTGGCGCGCTCGGCCAGTTTCTTGGCGTCTTCCTCTTTCGCAACCAAGATATGGCGCGCCTGGACCTCTTCCTCGGGCTTCAGCCCCTTAACCTTGTCTTCGTAAATGCCGCGGGCGGCTTCGATGCCGATGCTCGCTTTGACGCTCCGCTCGAAGTAGGCGTCCCGCAATGCACGCTGGCGCCAATACGCGAGCCGGCGCTCAAACTCCGGACCCGTGCCGAGTTTTTCGGCCTCGGCGGCTTCCGCAAACAGTTGATTTTCGATCATGTATTCGACGAGTACGCGCCGCCGGGTGGCGGGAGGCAAATTGCCGAGTTCGCCGCCGATTTCGGCTTCAGCAAGCGCGAGATCCGTCTCAGAAATGTTATGCCCGTTGACGGTGGCGACGATCTTGTCCTCAGCAAGCGCAGGCGAGATCATTGCAGCCAGGGCCGCCAACAGACCGGCGGCAGCGCTGCGTGACCTCGATTGAAACATTGTTTTCACGGAGAATTTCCTTCCGATGCCTGAAGTCCGGGTGCGCGGACTCGCAGATCGAACATCACCTGTGCGACCAAGTCCGGTCACCGCCGGCGGGCGGCAATTCTAAGACGCCTGCGCACCATGGCGGCCTCCTTACCCCTACCGGCGCGGACTGCCAAGCCCGCTCGCGCGGCAGCTCTGCGATACTGCCCGGTTCGGGTCTATGGCAGGGTTGAGGCGAGATCGTGTCGGGTCTCTTCGGTTCGTAGGTCTCAAGCCGGACATTTCATGCGCAAGAAGCCGACACGCGTCGCAGATGGTGCCGACAGTGTGCGCCGATGGTCGCGCTCACGACTCGTTGACAATGCGGGGGGGCGCTCCTTATGTCATCGCCCACAGTTCGTGCTGCTGCCACGGCCGTCGAGCGACCACTGGGCCATCGCTCGGCCATGGCAGAAAGCCCTAGGCGACCGAATTTCGAGCGATTTTCCCCATGATCGTCGGCTCGTCGCCCGATGCAGGCGGCGGGCCCTCGACGCATGACAGCGAGGCAGCGGAAGCTGCTGATCTCAAGGACGATATCTCAATGCTCTCCATCAATGCGCTGGCGGCGCGGATTTTCGGGACCTCGAATGATCGCAAGCTCAAAGGGTACCGCGCCAAAGTCGCGGCCATTAACGCGCTTGAGGACGAGGTGGCCGCGCTATCGGACGACGAACTGCGTCAGCGCACCGCGACCTTTCGCAATCAACTCGCCAATGGCGCGAGCCTGGAGGATTTGCTGGTGCCGGCGTTCGCCAGCGTGCGTGAAGCGGCCAAACGCACACTTGGCCAGCGCCATTTCGATGTGCAGCTGATCGGCGGCATGGTGCTGCACGAGGGCAATATCGCCGAGATGAAAACTGGCGAAGGCAAGACGTTGGTCGCCACGCTGCCGGTCTACCTTAACGCTCTGGCTGGACGTGGCGTTCACGTCGTTACCGTCAACGACTATCTCGCGCGGCGCGATGCGGAGTGGATGGGCCAAATTTATCGCTTCTTGGGCCTCAGCGTCGGCATCATCGTCCATGGTCTCGACGACCGCGAGCGCAAGGCGGCGTATGATTGCGACGTGACCTACGGCACCAATAACGAACTCGGCTTCGACTATCTGCGCGACAACATGAAAATGCGCAAGGACGACATGGTGCAGCGCGGTCACGCCTACGCCATCGTCGACGAGGTCGATAGCATTCTGATCGACGAGGCGCGCACGCCGCTCATCATTTCGGGCCCGTTGGACGACAAAGCGGATCTCTACATCACGATCGACAAGCTCATCCCGGAGCTTGGCGCCGACGACTACGAAATCGATGAAAAGCAGCGGCAGGTCGCGCTCAACGAGCAGGGCAATGAGCGCATGGAACAGATGCTGCAGGAGCGCGGCATCCTCAAAGGCTCACTCTACGACGTGGAGAACGTCGCCCTGGTGCATCACGTCAATCAGGCGCTTAAAGCGCATAAGCTGTTCCAGCGCGATAAAGACTATATCGTCAAGGGCGGTGAAGTCGTCATCATCGACGAATTTACGGGCCGCATGATGCCCGGCCGACGCTATTCCGAGGGGCTCCATCAGGCGCTCGAAGCCAAAGAGGGCGTGGAAATCCAGCCCGAAAACCAGACGCTCGCCTCGATCACGTTCCAGAATTACTTCCGGCTCTATGAGAAGCTCGCGGGCATGACGGGCACGGCGTCTACTGAGGCGCAGGAATTCGCTGACATATACGGGCTCGACGTCATCGAGATCCCGACCAACCTGCCGGTCGCACGCATTGACGAAGACGATGAGATCTATCGCACACAAAACGAAAAATATGACGCCATCGTCGCCACCATTGCCGATGCGCAACGTAGCGGCCAGCCGGTGCTCGTCGGCACGACATCGATCGAGAAGTCCGAGCGTCTTTCGGGCCTGCTCAAAGATCGCAAATACATCGCGGATCTGAGCCGGCGCCTGCGCGATCAGGCGCAGCGCTTGAATGGCGCCAAAGACGGTCAGCTCAAAGCCTATTTGGAGGATATCGGCGCGTATCTGCTGGAGGTTTCGAGCCGCAAGAACAGCGATCCCATTCCCCATCAGGTCTTAAACGCGCGCTTTCATGAGCAAGAAGCCTCCATCGTCGCGCAGGCTGGCGTGCCCGGCGCCGTCACGATCGCCACCAACATGGCCGGACGCGGCACCGACATTCAGCTCGGCGGTAACGTCGAGTACCGCGTGCGCGATTGGATTAAGGAAGAAACCGCCGCCGGACGCGAACCGGACGAAGCAGCCATTGCCAAAAAGCGCGCTGAGATTGCCGAAGACGTCGAGCAGAAGAAAAAGATTGCTCGCGAGGCCGGCGGCTTGTTCGTCATTGGCACGGAGCGTCACGAGAGCCGGCGCATCGACAATCAATTGCGCGGCCGCTCCGGCCGCCAGGGCGATCCAGGCCGCTCCAAGTTCTACCTTGCGCTCGACGATGATTTGATGCGCATCTTCGGCTCCGACAAGATGGAAAGCGTCTTGAAGACGCTCGGGCTACAGGATGGCGAGGCGATCACGCATCCGTGGATGAACAAGTCGCTCGAGATGGCGCAGAAAAAGGTCGAAGCGCGAAACTTTGACATCCGCAAGCAGATTCTCAAATATGACGACGTGATGAACGATCAGCGTAAGGTCATTTTCGACCAGCGGATCGGCATCATGGCGCAGGACGACGTCTCTGAAACCGTGGCGGAGTTGCGCCATCAGGTCGTCCAAGATCTCGTCTCCAAATACATTCCGGAAAAGGCCTACGCCGAGCAATGGGATACCAAAACGCTCAAGGCCGCCATCCAGAGCATCTTCGATCTCGATCTGCCGATCGACGCTTGGGCAGAAGAAGAGGGTATCGCAGATCAGGAGATCCTCGAACGGCTCATCGCGGCGACCGACAAGCGCGCGGCTGAAAAGGAGCAGGAACTCGGCACGGAACTCTATCGCCAGATCGAGAAGGAAGTGCTGTTACGCACGCTCGATCTCCTCTGGCGGGAACATCTTGTCACGCTCGAGCATCTGCGTCAGGTGATCGGCTTTCGCGCGTACGGCCAGCGCGATCCACTGAACGAATACAAGAGCGAGGCCTTCACGCTGTTCGAACACATGCTGCAACGGCTGCGCGAAGCTGTTACCGGGCAGCTCATGAATGTCGCGCTGGTTCCGGCCGAAGAGCAGCCGATGCTGCAACCGGTGGAGTTGCCGCCCATGGAAGCCCACCACATTGATCCGCTGACCGGTCGCGACGAATTGGAGCCTGAACCAGCACTGCCACCCGGTGTTGCGGAAGAATTGCGCATGATCGACAAAGCGATCGCGGCGCGCGGCCGCGGCGGGCCGGCCGAGCCGGTGAAGCGGATGCCACTTCAGACGCGCAAGGCGGATGGGCCGGCGGATCCCAACTCGCCAGCCACTTGGGGCAAGGTTGCGCGAAATGCGCCATGTCCCTGCGGCTCGGGCAAGAAGTACAAACACTGTCACGGGAAGTTTGATTGAGCGCTCGCGAGCAGCTGTCCATGCTGCGACGTTCGGGCCATGGTGATGTCTAAGCCCTCGGCCGCTTGAGCAAACTCGTGCAGCGAGAAGAGACCCAGGCAGGGCATTGCGCCAAGCGCCGGTGGGCCGCGATCGAGTATCGCTTTGATCAGCGCGACCGAGCCGAGCACCGGCACGTAGGGTCCATGTCCGTTCTCTGCGACTAGCGACCAAATCAGTCGGCGCTTGCGGCCGAAGCCGTCGCGACCTGTCAACGTGATCACCATCCCGCCGCGGTCCGAGCCCAGAAACCAGAGCGCACGCTTGGCCGCCAGCAGCGGCCGGGCGAGCCGCTGGGGCGTTCGAAGCAGTCCGGCGCGAACCAGTCCTGAAAGCCCCCACAGCCCCAAGTGGAATAAGCTCACTTCTACGCCGGCCTGGAAGCGCACCGTGCAAAGGTCGGGATAGCGCTGGGGCAGCAGACGGAGATCGGGCACATCCACATAACCGAGCCAGCGCCGGCCGAGCCCGGGAAAGTCGATACGTCTGAGACCTTGCCAACCAAAGACCGTCTTCTCTTTGGCGTCGATCAGGGTCGTGAACGGCCGTCCTGCGCTGCTAAGAACCGACTGTGTCGTCGCCAGCCCAGGGTCAAACCGGTTGCCGGGCGAGATGGCAATGTCGATGGTTTCAAGGATCTCAAACGCGTCCTCATATGCCTCGATCACGGCGGAGGAGAGACCTGGCACCGAGCTTGCCCCGGAGACAACGAGGACGCCTGCCGCCTTCGCCGCCGCATCAAGTTCGCTGATCCCGCAAACATAATCGCGGGCATCCGCCAGATCGATATAGTGCGCACCCGCATCGATCGCGGCACGGGCCAAGGTATAGTCTTGGGTCTGGAAGGGGCCTGACGCGTTCACAACGATATGCGCATTCAAGTCGCGCAAGGTGTTCCCTGTTGTGCGCGTGGCGTCCAACAGACAGCCCTCTGCGATCGCGGGTGTTCGTTTTGCAAGTTGTTGCGCTGCATGGGTGGCGAGGGCGCGATTGCGCCCGGCAACGACGATGCGCAGCCGTTCCGCGTTGGCGACGTGAGCTAGCCGTTCCACGAGGCGAGCGCCGAAAGCGCCGTAGCCTCCGGCGACCACGATCGTTGTGCGGTTTTGTTGCGCTGAGGGTGTGAGACGCGTTTTCGGCATCGGCGCCGCTTCAGCGACGATTGAGAGCAATATTTTGCCGGACGTCGCGGCGGCCTGCAACCGAGAGGGCCGCATTGCGCCGGGCCTTGAGAGCCACGAATTTCCGGCAACTAGGGAGCCCAAGATTGCAGGAAATTTTCGGAAGCTTCGCCTCCTTGGTCGTTGGCGCGCGGGGCGCGCGCTGCGGCGCGAGATCCGCTACGATTTCGAAGTGATCGCGTGTCGGTGGCAATGCTGCCGACTGTGCCTCTGAGCTCAGGTGCATCCTCAGTCTGAGCGGTGATGGGCTCGGCAGCGGTGGATTGAGGGGGACAAGAGAGACGGATTTGTCCAAGGCCGATATCGCGGCGGCTGTTCCGCCGCACACGGCTAAAGGGCTGGAGATGCCCGCCTCCACCGGGCCTGCGGCATCCTGAATATGGTAGCGGTCTTCGCATACGCTGATGCGCGGCGGGCGACGCGTCCGCTCGAAGCTGTCGTAACCCTCTTTCAGATTGGCCCAGAATTCCGCCCAGGGATTGGACCGGTGCTTGGTGAGATTTTCTTCGGTCATCCGGAAGGGGAACACGTGGGTCGGTACGTGACTCTGCCCGGCGCGTAGGGCTTCGTAAGTGAGAGCATAGATCTCGGCGATCACCGGATTGGTCATCGCGAAACACCCGACCGATGAGCATCCACCGTGCACGAGAATGTAGGAGCCGCTGCGCCCAAGCGCGCGGTCATAAGCATTCGGAAAACCGAGATTCAAGGATCGCGGCCAGCGTCCGATACGATGCAACTGGCGCGACGTGATCGTGTAAAAGCCTTCCGGTGTCTGTTTGTCTCCTTCCTGGAGTTTGGGTCCCAGGGTACCGGACCAATGACAGATCGGGTAGGTGGCGAAGAGTTCGAACCGCCCATCGCGCTCCATCCACAGTTCCAATTCCGACTCGGATTTGAAAATCCGGATCATCACCGCCGCGCCACTCTTGAAGCCCTTCTCCGCAAGACGTCGCTCGGTCTGCGTCACGTCCGGCGTGCCCGGAAGAGGCAGGCGTCCGACCGCCGCGGCGCGCTGGCGATCGATACGATCCGGCGCGACATCCTTGAGTTCAATCGACAGGGCCAGCACGTGGCTTGCCTGCAGCAGCGCTGATGCCAACAGCATGGTCAAAGCCGCGCCGGCACGAACGGCCATGCGCGATGGGTAGTCTTGAGGATGGCTCGCAACGAGTGACACGGGGCGGCACGTCCAGGTCTGGATCTCACTGTCCGACACCCTAGACGGGGACGGCAAGCACACGCAACACTCACTACGTGCAGCCGTCCCATTTGTCATGGCGATCCCGTCGAGCTCACGGTGTCTCGGTCATCGATTTGTTGCTGAATTGTGACGATGCGCTCTGTCGGTCTCGGGTTCGTGAGCCGTCTCGAGGGCATGTCGCCAAGAGCTGTCCGCTCAGGTCGGGGACCTGCAGCCCAGATTGGAAACCGTAGGTCTTGCCGCAGACACCGACGACCGGCGGAATCCGATCGCGCTCGAACATATCGTGCCCCTCCTTCAAGTTCTGCCAGAACGTCGCCTGCGGCGCGCCGGCATAGCGGGCGAGATTGTCGTTCGTCATGCGAAAGGGAAACACCTGAACTTGGAAGCGTTTCTGTCCGCCGTCGAAAGCCCTCGTGACGATGTGCCAGATCTCGTCGATCACGGTATCCGTCATGGCATAACAGCCGACCGATGAACATCCGCCGTGCACCATCAGAAAAGAACCCGTGCGACCATGCGCGCGGTCGAAGGCATTGGGAAAACCGAGATTGAAGGAGCGGTGCCAGCGGCTGTTGGGATTGAGCGCACTCTTATCGACGACGTAGAACCCCTCCGGCGCCTGATGGTCGCCGGTGGCAAGTTTCGGCCCGAGACGGCCTGACCAGCGACAGATGGGGTACGTGGCGAAATGCTCGAAACGTTCGCCCTTGCGTTTCCACACCTCGAGTTCGAACTCGCGTTTGAATATCCGCATGAAAATTGGAGCGCCGAGCGACATGCCTTTGGCGGCGAGTCGGCCATCGAGATCAGCGAGGTTCGGCGTACCGGGCAGTGGTACGCCCCATGCGGCGTAGAGCGCGCGCATCTGGCGCTCGAGCGTGATCCGCCTGGAATCGGCATCGCCTGCGGGCAGCAGCAGCCACATGAGAAGGGCGAGGAGCGCCGCTGTGACGAAGAGTGCGAGGAGGAAGAGACGCCGGTCGCGGTTGCGCCGTTCGCGGCGTGCGGCCTCAGATTCGGCAGACTTCGGCCGGCGGGGAAATAGCATGACACGTGCCCCTTTGCGGTTGCCGTTTCATGAGCCGCATTCCGACCACGTCACAAACGATGACCATTCACGGCGAATTACTGGGAGGACCATCCAAGCGCTTTTGGCGCGAATTGCGGATTGTCTGCAGCTGCCGGGACTGCGACAGCACCCGTAGTCGTGTCCGAGCCCGAAGTTGGATGTGTAGCGGTCGCGACCTTTTCCTCCGGATTGTCCGAACCGTTGCGAACTTTAGGCCCGGGCACGATGAAGTGTTGATTGGCCACTTGCTGATCGACGGGGCGCGGCGTGAACGGTTCGATCAAGGGCCTTTGGAAACGCGGACATGGACCTGAAGGGTCCAACCTCTGGGTTGCGGGCAAGGCCACATCGACAACATAGCGCTTTTCGCAGACCGCAATCGTCGGCGGAACGCGATAGGTTTCGAAGTAGTCGTATCCAGGCTTCAGCGACTGCCAGAATTTGTAGGCGGGATGCTTCTTGTGACGCTCCATGTTCGCCTCCGTCATACGGAACGGAAAGGCATGGACCTCGAAGCTGTTCTGACCGTTGCGCAGCGCGTCGCGCGCCAACGCATAGATCTCTTCGGCGAGCGCGTCCGTCATGGCGTAGCAGCCGGCAGATCGGCACTTGCCATGCACCATCAGAAATTCTCCCGTGCGGCCGTGCGCACGGTCAAACGCGTTGGGAAAACCCAGATTGAACGCTACGTGGAAGCTGGAATCGGGCTTCATCTGCTTTTGGGTCACCGTATAGAAGCCTTCTGGTGCCTGCTTGTCGCCTTTGGCGAGCTTAGGCCCCAATTCGCCAGACCAGTTGCAGATCGGGTAGGTCTTGAAGTGATAGAAGCGCCCGTCGTCCCTGGCCTTCCAGACTTCCAGTTCCGATTCTTCCTTGAAGATGCGCACAAAAATGGGTGCGCCCTGTTGCATGCCCTTGCGGGCGATCAATTCAATGGTCTCTTTCGGCAGAGGTTGCTCAGCGGGCGTCAATTCCGGCGCGCTGCCGCATGCGGCCAGCGTCGAGGCCGCCAGCGCCATGACCGCAAGTCGGGCCTTCGCCATGTACGTCACGCTGATCCCACCCATTGGATGCACGCAAGCCGAACGAGAAGCCCCGTCTACCGCGTCGCCAGAATCACGCTGATAATGGTCAACGATCCCTTAATGCCTCCCCGTGGCAGGACTTTGATCGCAGGACGAAAAGGCTGTCAATGCTTGATCCAGGCGATGTCGCGTGTGCCTGGCTTCGGCCAGATTTTCTTGGAATTATAATTCATTAGTGGAATGCGCGACGTGCCGCATGGACTGCGGTCAAATCGCCCGACCGATCTCCAGGAAGCGATCGTGCCGTTGGCGGCGAATCTCGGCGGGGCTGCGACCGTCGAATTCGGACAATGCTTTGGCGATCGCATCGCCCACGCGCTCGATGGTGGCCTGACGGTCGCGATGGGCACCGCCGACAGGTTCTGCGATAATCGCATCGATCACACCCAAGGCTTCGAGGTCCTGGGCCGTGATCTTCATACTGGTTGCCGCATCAATGGCTTTGGAACTGTCCCGCCAGAGGATCGAGGCGGCCGCCTCTGGAGAGGCGACGGTGTAGATCGCATGCTCCAACATGAGGATGCGATTGGCAGAAGCGATGGCGACCGCCCCGCCGGACCCTCCTTCGCCAATGATGACGGCAATCAGCGGTACGCCGATGGCGAGACAGCAATCCGTCGATCGCGCAATGGCTTCCGCTTGTCCGCGTTGTTCAGCGTCGACGCCAGGATAGGCGCCCGCCGTGTCGCAAAGTGTAATGACCGGCATTTTGAAGCGGTCGGCCATTTGCATCAAACGGATCGCCTTGCGGTAGCCCTCGGGGCGGGCCATGCCGAAGTTGTGGCGCAACCGGCTTTCGGTATCGGAGCCTTTCTCGTGGCCGATCACCATGACGGATCGGCCTCGGAAGGTGCCGGGTCCGCCAACGATGGCTTCGTCTTCGCCGAAATAGCGATCGCCGGCGAGCGGTGTGAAATCTTCGATGAGGCCGCGGATGTAGTCCAGCGTGTGAGGGCGTTCCGGATGTCGAGCGACTTCCGTTTTCTGCCAGGGTGTCAGCCTCGCATAGGTCTCAGCGAGCGCGGCGTGCGCCTTCTGCTCGAGCTTGCGGATCTCTTCCGTGATCGAAACGCCCGATTGCGAGCCCTCAAGCGCGCGCAGCTCCTGCACCTTGCGTTCCAGTTCCGCAATCGGAGTCTCGAACTTCAAGTACGTGCGCACGATGGATGCGTTGAGACTGTCGCTGGCCGGTCGATCCAAGGGAACCTCTGCTGATATCGCTCGGCGTTGGCTAACGAGGCGATCTGCCATGGCAGCTGCGGCGAGCGGGAACATGAGCGAACGTGGACGCACGATGTGCGCGGCCGTCCAAGTCTGTCAAGGCTTCCAGGGGACGCATGCCACCCCGACAGCCCTGGCCGTGAGCGCGTTAATCATCGCTGGGGCTCGCGCACCGGCAGCATCAGCGCAAGTCCCGCGATCAGAAAGATGGCAATGGACACAATGCCAAGCCGCTGATCGCCCGTCATGGCGGTAACGCTGGCGACGAGGAGCGGCGCAAGAAAGGCTGTGACGCGGCCGGAGAAGGCGAACAGGCCGAAGTATTGGGTGATCTTGTCGACCGGCGCCAGGCGAGCAAGCAGAGAGCGACTGGCGGCCTGTACGGGAGCGGCAACCAGCCCCACGAGCATCGCAAAGGCCAGGAACACGCGTTCGCCGGTGGAGCCCAGCAGCGCAGTCGTCTCCGCTTTGGGAGTGACATCAACGACGAACAGAATGTGCGAGCGGTCAACCGAGACGATACCGAGTGCACCGATGAGCAAGATCACCAGCGAAAAGACGATCACCGTTTTGGAACCTACGCGATCGTCGAGTACGCCTCCGATGATGGCGCCGATCATTCCCGTTGCCGTTAAGATGATTCCGAACAGTCCAAGTTCCAGCGCTCCCCAACCAAATATGGCCGCACCATAAATCCCGCCGAACGCAAAAACCGCGGCCAGCCCATCCTGGTAGATCA
>JAKALI010000461.1 GCA_021813195.1 Pseudomonadota bacterium | reverse complement strand
AAACGTATCCCAGTCCTGCCTGCAGGACTGGTTTGGAGAGCGACATGGACGAAGTGGCAACGAAGATCATTGAGATCCTCAAAAAGCACATGAAGGAGCCGCGGGACGACATTTCGCTTTCGACCCCGCTCACGGATCTGAAGATCGAGTCCCTCGACCTGGCGATGATCGTGTTCGACATCGAGGACAAGTTCGGTATCGAGATCCCCTACAACGCCAACGAAGAAGTCGACGACTTCAAGACCGTTGGATCGGTGGTGGAGCGCGTGAAGGACTTGATGGCCGCAGGACCGGCGGCTGCGAAAGCCTGATCCCGCCGCGCCTTCCTGCGAATTCAGAGTTTTCCAACAATAAGGGCCGGATCCGCCGGTCGAGGTGAGATTTCTCATGCCTACGGCTTCTCGTCAGCGTCGCGTCGTCGTGACTGGCATGGGCGTTGTCACCCCCATCGGCCTTGATGTGCCTGAGTTCTGGGCCGCGGTCAGGGAGGGGCGATGCGGGGTAAGCGCACTTGAAGGATTCCCCCTCGATGATCTCAAAATTCTGATCGCTGCGCAGATTAAGAATTTCGACCCCAAGGCACGCCTCAAATCGTTCAAGCGCGACAAGATCATCCTGCACGCGGACCGGTATTCGTGGTTCGCTGCCGCGGCGGCCGCCGAGGCTGTCGCCCAATCCGGGCTCGAAATGCCGATCGCAAATCCCTATCGGTCGGCCTGCATCATCGGGTCGGGTGCTGGCGGATTGACAACGTACGAGACGGCTTATCGGGACCTCTTCATCCACAACAAGCGCGCAACTCACCCGCTCACGTTGCTGCGCATCATCGGTTCATCCGCCTCTGCGCACGTGGGTATCGAATTCGGCGTCAAGGGACCAACGTTTGCGACGTGCTCGGCGTGCTCCACGGCCACGCACGCCATCGGCATCGCGCGCGATTACATCCAGCACGACCTTGTGGACGTTGCCATCGCCGGCGCTTCGGAATCCGTGATTAACTACGGCACCATGAAGGCGTGGCAGGCCTTGCACGTGCTTTCGCCCGAAGGCGTGTTTCCGTTCGCCAAGAAGCGCAATGGCACGGTCTTGGGCGAAGGCGCCGGCATTCTGGTTCTGGAAGAGCTGGAGCATGCGCGCCGGCGCGGCGCGAAGATCCTCGCCGAGATTGTCGGCTATGGCATGACGTCGGACAGCAAGGATATGGTCAATCCCGACATCGAGGGGCCGCGCGAGGCCATGAGGCTGGCGCTGCAGGATGCGAAACTGCCCCCCATGTCAATCGACTATCTCAACGCGCATGGAACGGCGACGACGATCAACGATCGCAACGAGACGAATGCCATCAAGGATTTGTTCGGCAAGCATGCCTACAATCTGGCCGTCTCATCGACGAAATCGATGCACGGTCACCCGCTGGGTGCGGGGGGTGGCATCGAGGCTGTGGCCTGCATCAAGGCCATGGAAGAGAGCTTCCTGCCGCCCACCATCGGCCTCGATGAGGTCGATCCCGAATGCGATCTCGACTACGTGCCCAACCAGGGTCGCGAGAAAAAAATCACCTACGCCATGTCGAACTCGTTCGCGTTCGGTGGCCTAAATGCCGTTCTCGTCTTTGGGCCGCCGCCGGTCTGACGAGCGGTCTCGCTGAGTTCCGCGTCGGACAAGAGCGCTTTGGGCGGGGCGATGGAAAGCTGCAGCGCTGTGTTCCAGACGCGGTTTCGCCACCTTCACGCGGCCTTCGCTCCTGCTCTTGTCTAAACCATCCGGTGATGAGATGCTGATCATGACGGAGCGATGACGCTGCGTTGCGGGAGGTTGAGGGTGCGGGAGATCCTAATCCAGGCCGGCGAGGTGACGATCCGGGCGCGGCTGCTCGATACGCCGACTGCCGACGAAATTTGGCGCGCACTCCCCATTCATGCCCGTGCGCAAACGTGGGGACCTGAGGTCTACTTTCGCGCGCCCCTCAAGGCCGCCGCCGAACCGGAAGCCCGAGACGTCGTCAATCCGGGCGAGATCGTCTATTGGCCCGACGGGGATGCCATCGCCATTGCCTTTGGCCCGACGCCGCTGTCGCGCGATGGCGAATTGCGCCTGGCTAGTCGCTGCAACATTTGGGCGATGGCGCTCGACGATGTGGCCTCCCTGCGCTCGGTCTATGCGGGCGAGCAGATCAGCATTGTTGAGGCGTGAAATTCGACGCCGTATCACCTTCGTTCGGTGATCAGCCGATACGGCAGTCCTGGCGCGTTTTACGCGTGATCCCGCAAGCTTGGCAGGTGCTCACACACGAGGCGCGCGAGTTGCTGGCGTGGATTATCGGACATCGGCGTCAATTGCTTGAGTTTGGCGAGTAGGTCGGTCGGCGTGCATTCGGCGAGATCGCACTCATGGCACCAGCCCTGAGCCTCAAGATAGTCCCGGTAATCCCGCTCTCTCAGTTCGTGGGCCCATGTCTTGGGTCGTACGGCAACAACGGGCCGGCGCAGCCAGATTGCCTCGGTTAGCATCGAGCTGGAATCGGCCGTGCATACGACACCGTCGCAGGCGCCAAGCAGACCGATCAGCGTGCCGGGGCCTGCGCTGCGCACATCAACCAGTTGCGCGATGGGGCCATCGGGTTCAGCAGCGATGGCTTGTAATCGATCGCTTACAGCGCCGGGTGTCCGCCGCGAGTTTGAAACAAGCCATCGCACGCCGTGTTGGCTGTGTGCCGCGCCGATCAACTCTAAGAGCAGTTTCCAATCCGAAGGCTGGTAACGAAACGTTCCGGAATCTCCACCGATCAGCAACGCCACGCGCGGCGCCATTCCCGGCTCAATTGCACGTGGCGCGGGAATGGAGCGCGGGTCATGTGGGCTTGGTTTCATGAAGCGAAGTTCACGCGGATGATGGGGGCGCTCTGGCGCAGAATTCAACACCAGGCTGAACTCTTGGATGGGATAGGATCTGAGCGAACCATAAAAGATATTGGGGATGCCGAGGATGCGGGCGAGCGCCACATTGGCGGCGAGCGTATCGCCGCCCGCTGAGACAAGGAGGTGCGCGGGGGCAAGAGCGCCCACATCAAGACCGTAGATGCTACTGAGAACAAATCGATCCGCGCGGCGCGTGTTGACTAAGCACGCGAGCAGGGGAGGGCTCGCCCACCAGGGCCGACGGACCTCGATGCGCATCACCTCCCAAGGGGCAACGAGCTGCAACGCATGCGCGATCCCCTCTGCACTGTGATAATGCCCCGGCTTGTCGTCGCAGAGCAGAAGTAGGGTGCGGCCTGCTGGTGTGACATGATCTGACCGAAGATGCGCCATGCGGATCCTATGGACCGAGATCACCAAATCGGGCGGGCTCAACGTTTGGATTCGCCAAATCTTTCGCAATATCCCGAAACATTTGTCCCGCTCGACGACGGGTGTCGGCGAGAAAAAGCTGCCGCCGTTGATGTTCCTCATCTGAGAATGCCGGGATCCGAGGCCGCCCTGTCATGCTCTCCAATTCCTCCAGGCTCCGTAAGCGGTCCCTCATGCCGATATCGCCAAGTAAGGCCGCCACCTTTCCGATGTTTCCTTCAATGGCCAGAAACGGAAGGCCTTGGCACAGTGCGAAGCAAACTGCGTGATAACGGCCGCAGATAATCCCAGATGCTTCTTCAGCTAGAATTCGGGCGAGGGCGCAGTATGTGTTTGCAGTTGGGCGATAGCGAAGTTGCCAAGCCCCCATGGGTGCAAACCCAGCAATAAGCGACTTGGCCTGGTGTGAAAGCCATCGAGTGGGAAAGCCCCGGCGTGGTCGGGGCGGTGGACATCGCATGGTGACCGGCCGCGCGGACCATTTGCGAGCCAGATCGATCAGCCGCTCGCTTTTTCTGTTGTCTGAAGCATCCGTGACGAGGAGCTCTCCAATTCCGCCGGCTTGCGGCGCATGTTCCCAGCTGAGTGTCAAATCGCTGACGATGTGGGCTGGGATTGACGCTTTCGATAGCGATTGGCGGCTCGCCTCGTCGCGAACGTAAATTCGCCGGAACGCGGCAAGTCCTCTCAGGATCTCATGGCTGTTGGCTTCTTCACTCGCATTGACCAAAAATGCGGGAATGTTCTGCGCATGTAGGAGAAGAGCCAGTTGTGCAATGCGGCGTGCCGACGGTGAGTCGTGATGGATGGAACCCTCTCCATTTACGATCACGACTTCGAATTCATGTGTCCGCGAGAGCGTATCCTCGATCTTTGACCATGGCCAGCCGATGGTAAGATCGATGCCGACTTCTTGAGCCAGAGATTTGGCGCGATCTGTGACCAGCGCGGAGCCATGATGTCCGGCTAACGAGGCATCGTTGACAAGTAATCCGCGATAGACCCGCACAGATCTCTCTAGTCTCTTCTGATACCGTGAGCGGATAGCCTCCGGCATACAACATGGGTCACGAGACAAGGGC
>JAKALI010000460.1 GCA_021813195.1 Pseudomonadota bacterium | reverse complement strand
GTTCTGAAGCAACAATGCTCTTCCGATGCGCGTGGCATTGCTGGTCGCGGTGAGATCGAGAGAAGTGGCTGGCACATCAGGATCAGGCAGGAGGATGCGGTTCTGAAGGGCGAAGGTGAGCATGACGTTGATGTGGGCGTCGCTGACGAAATAGGCGGACATGAGAGGCTCCGTGATTGATCGAGCCACCCCATTGCGGCCCGTTGGGCACGGCAAGCGGCTGGGATCAGGCGGGAGCGGAAAGGCGTCTTCGCCGTATGGCTTACTCGGGAGACCGCAAACGCCTTGGCGTTGCGGCGGGAAGTCATTGCAGCGAGCGGCGGCCAGCAGATCGTGCCTCAACTGACGGGCAGCGGGGTGGCTGTCGTGAGGGGGCACATGGGTCGACTTAAGAACGCCACACGGCCGTTGCGTTCTTGGCAAGCTACAACATGCGGAGTGAGCGATGTTGAAGCAGTTGGCGATGATGCTGAGCATGGTTCTCGCTTCGGGCGGGCAAGTGATCGCGGCGGCCGAGTGCAGTCGATCGGTAGGTTCTGCTTCGGAGCAGGCACTGTATCGCTTCGTGGCTTCGGACAGTCGCTGGGTGGTTTTTCCGTTCGGGTGGCACGCCACCGCGCAGCTTAGTTGCGAGTATTGCAACGGTGAGGGCGAGATTGGTGCCTATGCATGGCTTTCGGTCGGCGAAGCGAAGGGGATTGGGGCTGCCAGTGACGAGGACGCCGACTTCATGGCGGCCATCTCATCCATGTGGTTCTCGGGCTATCAGGGGGAGGCGCCCGTCGCAGACGGGGAGAAAGAACCGATCCGTTGGCACGAGTTTTCAGGGTATGCTCGACGTTTTGTTGGAGCGGGCAGCGATGGCGAGAAGCACATTCTGATCGGAGCACGCTTAACGGATGGGTGCGCGCATGTGCGGCTCTATACGGCGGTCGGCCAAGTTCAGTCGTCTACAGCATTAGCCTATCTGCAGCCGATGCTTGAAGGCGTGCGTGTCGAGCGGCGCAAGTAATGGCTGCGCCTGAGGCGCAGCCAAAAGATGCGGCCTACGCCGCGTCGGAAATGTCGTCACTCCCCTGCCCTGCTGTTTGGTTGCGAAGCGGGTGCGGCAACCAGTTCGCGGTGGCGACGATCGCTTCGGCACGGATTGCGAGTTCGCCCTTCTTGAGCTTGTCGAGGGCGGGGCCGTGGCCGCCTTGCGCTTCATCGATCGCGGTCATGATGAGGTTGCGATTGACCCGGCTGAAGTAGTTCTGAGCAGTCGGCGTGAACCATTTGCCCATATCGAGCTGCAGTGCTTCAGCGAGGTCGTTGGCGTGTTTGAGGCGGTCGCAATCGGGTCGGTCATGGGCGGTCTGCACCGCGTTGACGGACAGCGCTGCCAGATAGGCCAGCAGTGAGAGCAGTTCATCAGTGGATCGGTCGAGGCACCATTGCCAGAGGTCGTCAGGATGGGATGGCAAGGTGGATTGAAGGGAGCTGCCGTGATCGTCGCGTTCATTGATGGGGCGGCAATCGCTGGACTTGGCAATCCACGATGCAAGCGGGGTCTGCTGGATTGATAGCTGCACACAACTTCCCGTGGCAGCGCCTGGATAGAAGGTAGTCAGCGCCAGTCTGTGGACGATGGCAGCCAACGCGATGGCAGGTCTGCGAAGCAGTTCGACGCTGATTGCGGCGGTCCGTTGAGCGGTGAGTTCAGCCATGAGGCTGGCGGAGATGCGATGGGTTGGTCGTGAGGCAGAAGGCGGATCGTTGTCCCACGGGGCTGCTTCTTCGGACCGATCTTCGGGTCGGATGAGGCCGCGCTCGACACGCACCTCGCCACGATGATCGAGGGATAGGATTGCACCAGCCTGGTTGAGGATCGATGTCGGCCACTTCTTGGTCGATTCCGTCAACAGGTCTATGCGCTTGTCGATCTCATCGAGTCGTTGAGTATCTGGCTCGTCGTCGGAGTCGAGTTGCTCGTATTCGGCGGTCAAGGCCTCAAGCTCGGCTTGATCGGCGTCGGACAGTTCCGCTTCTTCGGGATAGGCCCGGGTGAAGTGGTTGGTTGCAGCGTAGTCGAGATCAATTGCCGTTTCGACCCAGAGCCAACCCTCTTGCTTGATGGTATCGGCGGCGAGGCGCAATTTGTCCTGCACCAGCTGATCGAGCAGCTCGGTGTCGCTGAGATAGCCTTCGTCCTTGTCGTTGAAGAGGTCTTGGCGGACTGTGCCGCCGGCGGCACGATAGCATTCGAGGCCGACGAAGCGTACGCGCTTATCGGTGGATGGCACTTCGTCCTCGGTGAGCGCCCGTTTGATGGCATGGGCGGTTCGGTTCCATTCAGGCAAAGCCGTGTAGACACGCTCCTGAGCGGCGTGGTCATCGGTGATGGTGAAGGCTTGGGCGGTTTCGAGGTCGATTTCCTCATTCCGATAGGCATCGAGGATCATGGGGCTGAGGCGTGCCAGTTTCAGCCGGCGATTGACGAGCAGTTCGGTCACACCGAAGCGGGATGCTACGTCTGCTGCCGTCGCTCCAGCGTCCACGATAGCATGGAAGGCTTCCAGCTGGTCGATGGGGTGCATCGGCATTCGCATTACGTTCTCAGCTAAACTGAGCTCAGTAGCGTCCATGTTTTCCGAGGCGACGATGCAATTGACTGGATGCTTCTTGGGCAAGCGCCCGCTCTTGGTGAGGGCGGTGAGCGCGAGGAAGCGGCGGCGTCCGGCGATCACCTCGTATTTGCCGTTCTTGGTCGGTCGGACGACGAGCGATTGCAGCAGCCCATGGGCGGCGATTGATGCGGCAAGCTCGTCGATTCCTTCCTGCGTGCCTGTCTTGCGAACATTGCCCTTCCACGCCACGAGGCGGTCCAGGGGGATTGTGATGATGTCTGTCATGAGAGTTCTCCTTTCTGTGCGTTTTCTCTTGCGAGACGCGCATCAGGAGGCCGGGCGTTTAGGCCGCAGCGGTCATGCCCAACACGGGAGCGAGCGTAGCGAGCGAATGGAGCGGGCGGGGCATTGACGGCAAGGCGCGTCCGGCCAGATCGCGGTTAGGCAGCAAGAGACGCGCAGCAGGCGGGATGACAGGCGATCAGGTCACCCGACATCGCCCCATGGCGAAGCAAATGAACGCAGGTCAGAATCTTGGAATTCAAGGCCGGTGGCACGGCGAAAGAACAGATCGGGCTGCGGCCGCTCGTCGAGAGGTGTGAACTGGGGGAGGATCGCGAAGGGGCGCGAATTCTGACGCGGTGTTGAGGAGCAGCGCAGCCGTCAGGAGCACGCAGTAATTGCCCGGAGGCGGTAAGCCCGTGGTAAGCCCGAGCGGCTCACGGCATTGAGTATGTGTCGTAACTCATTGATTTTATTGGCTGTGCGGGCAGTCTGAGGCGAACGGGTCTCGAATAACAGGGAATTTCAGCGATTCCCGGGGCATGAAAGCGGCCAGAAACGGCGTATTTCATCGATAAATCAGTGCGTTGCGCCCAAAGTGGTCGAGAAATTATCAGGGAACTCCCGCGAGCTTATCAGGGAATTTTTCTGAAAGATCAGCGATCCGATTTGGCCGAACAGGGAGCCCCTGCAGCGTGAACTGCTCCCGTGCTGGCTAGTCCCCCTGGCGCGGCGTGGTTCCATCGGCTTCAGCCTCCCAGGCCGGCGCGGACGTCCTTCAGCAGGATGTACAGGTGATAGGGGTCGGTGGGCGAGGGTTCAAAATCATAGCGCTCGTAGAACGCCCGCGCCTCGTCGTCCTTGGCATGCACGACGAAGGCACGGATACCGGCGATGTCGGCGGCTTGCAGCGTTCGCAGCAGCGCGTCTTTGAGCAGGCCCGCGCCGAGCCCTTGGCCCTGCTGCCCCGTGGCGACCGCGAGGCGGGCCAGCACCATGACCGGAACCGGGTGGCGGGCGAGCCCCTTCTTCAGGCGCTCGGCCGCCTGTTCGTAGGCGACCTCGCCCACGACGAGGGTGTAGAAGCCGACGACGCGGTCGGCGGACACCGCGACGTAGGTCTGCGAGGCGCCGGCCTGCTGGTTCTGCAGCGCGTAGCGGACCAGGAACCGGTTGAGCGGCTCCATGCCGCAATCGAACCCGTCGACCTCGTGACGCCGGTCGAGCTTCTCGATCCGAGGCCGGTCGGGCTCGCCGGTCATTTCTTCGGGGCCCGGTCGAACGGGCCCTTGCCGACCAGGAGCTTCTTGAGCCGCGGCTTGACCCGGGGCGGCGCGTCGAGCGCCTCCTGGAAGGCCGCCCACGCGTCGGCCGGCAACCCGAACCGCTGCCGGTCGGGGAGCGTCTCGGCCGCCCGCTGCAGCGCGCTCTCCAACACGAACTCGGACACCGACCGCTGCGACGCGGCGGCGGCCGACTGCAGGGCGCGCTTGGCTTCCGGCGTCAGCCGCAGGTCGAGCTTCTCGCTGCGGGTCGTGTTTTCGCGT
>JAKALI010000459.1 GCA_021813195.1 Pseudomonadota bacterium | reverse complement strand
TGAGGACGATTGCAGTTTGATCGAACGCGAGCTGGCGACGCTGCCAATCCACGGTCCAGTACGCAGCCGCCGCATCATCGCCGCCCCGCACCTTAACGCGCCCCACTCGAGCGAGGAAGGCGATAGTGCAAGTTGCCCCGCGCGGATCGCGGCCAGGCGTCGAAAAGACGCCGACAAGCCTGAGCTTGGCAACGCGCACGCCCGTCTCTTCCATCACCTCGCGACGGCAAGCCTCTTCGACTGTCTCGTCGAGATCGACGAAGCCGCCTGGCAAGGCGAGTTGCCCCTTGAATGGCGATTGCGCGCGTTCGACCAAGAGCACGCGCCGGTCGGGATTGACCACCACGCAATCGGTTGTCAGCAGCGGCGTACGGGGCGTGCGCGTCACCTGTCGGCGTGCTCTGAGGGAGGAGGCATTCATTCAACCACCTCCGGCGGTGGGCGCTTGCGAAGCGTTGTTCCACCCGCTCAGCCGATTTGCAATATCGCGGATTCTATCGTTATTGCACAGTGGATGCGCCCGGTTGGACTTGGCTGGGCAGGCCCCTGCGGTCTGGCCGGTCACATCGCGATGAATTGCGACGAGTGTACGTGCCGAAATAGTCCAGCCAAGGAAGATATTGCTATCACCATAGCCGATGGTTGAGACGCGTTCGGAAATGGTGTCGAGCAGATCCGCTACCCCGCTTGGACCAATGCGCGCGCGCACATTGAGCAGAGTCTCGAAGGGGACAAGGAAATCGGCAAAGATCCGCGAACCGAAGTAGGGCTTGGCCGCGCGATGGCCATCATCACTTGTAATCAGGATGATGTGGATGTCGGCCTTCAACTTGACGTCTGCGTTCTTCGGCGCAGGAATTTCAACGGACTTCAAATGCGATAGCAGGCGGCCAGCTACTCCGGCGCCGGAATTGTCAGCATAGCCTCCGTCGACGAAATTGAAGAAGTCCTTGCCCTTCCGGACTACGTAGGGCGGTAGCACGAGCGGAAACCGCGCGCTCGCGACGGCTGCCTTGATGACCGAGACGTTGTCGGGATGCATGCCATCGCCATTGAGCGTCTTGATACGCGCACTGTCGGCGAACGTGAATGGTGCGAAAACGACCGGCTCGCCCTCTTCCATTTTGGTTGTGGTCAGAAGCAATGCGTGCTCACGGCTGCCGCCGCCCCAATGGCCGGCGATGCTGGTCGGTCGGCCGCTCTTCGGAACGTCGTTGCAGTCCTCTCGACCATAGGGCTGCTGCGAAAGGCTGGCTTCCAAAAGACACGCGCGTTTACCCTCAAGTTTCAGGGGGGCAACGAGACTTGTAAACACGTCTCGGATACCAAAAGCTTCGCCGAAACGGCGGAACGGAAGAATGAAGACTTGCAGCAGATCGGTTGCCAGCGTGACAAGGAGATCGGGCATGACCATAAACAGGACTGGTGACAAATGATCTTGGCTGAGCACCGCGAGCGCGTCACATACAGACCTCCGTTGCCCCTTGTGGCTGGCGTCGCAGTACTGATCAGGAGTGCGCGACGCGGCGAGGCTGTGCACTGCAGCTCCGACTGCGCCGCCCGATACGCCGGTGATCGCGAACAGGTGTTTGGTAAAGGCAGGATAGTGCTCACGCATGTGCCCAAGGAACGCTGCTGTCGCCGTAGCGGCATAGATGCCACCGCCTTCGGCCGCGACAATGTAGACGGGATACTTGATCGTCCGCGCCGACTGGCCGCTGAAGTCGAGATCGGCAGTTCGCGCGGCCATCCATGTCGCGAGCGCCTTGTCGGCAAGCTGCGACTCGGCAGGCGGCGTGACGGATCGTGCCTTGGCTGCATCATCGTTGCCCCTAGACGTTGTCGCAGCTACCCAAGGGACGACTGTATCGACGAAAAATGCCGTCGAGAGCAAGAACACTGAAGCAGCTGCCCAGATGGTGACGACATCCATCAACTCGCGGCGCGACCAACGAGCCAGCTGGAACACAATCGCAAGCGTCGCAAAGCCAGCAAGCAACTGCAGCGCCGTCATGGCGAGCGGTCCCAGCGTTCGCGCGAGCCCGACCATCTGTTCGGGTAAGTACGTGCCAGCGAGAAACGGTGCGACGACCAAAAACGCAATGGCAAGGATCTGGCTGATGTAGACGAATTGGCCGGCTAAACTACTCCTATGAAGCAGGTAGTGCATTAATCCGACGAGCGCGACGAAGACGCAGCCGATACCAACCGAAAGCTTGAGTGCCGGGCCAGCGGCCGTAGCAACTACAAGGGCCCAGACAAGCGCTCCCAAAGGGGCCGCAGCACAGAGAAATGCAACGCAATGACGCCACACTCGCAGCCAGCGGTCGAGGTAGAGTTTCGGCGTGTCGCCATAGATCGCAGTCTGCCGATTGCTGGTGTTGGTCAGGTAGTATCCGAGCAGGCTCAGCGAGAGCAGCAGAAAGCCGGCGAGCCCCCAGCCGAGCTGACCGAAAATACCCATGAAACTGCTGTCCGAGACGTTCGCCTCCTCTGCGAGTCGGAGGACGACTTCGGCCATCTGCCCATTCCAGTTCATCAGCCACACAGCAGCGATGGCCACGATCCAGGGCAAGGGCAGCAACAGGCGGACGAACGGGAACACCCAGGTGTGGACGAACTGGCTGCGACGCTGGCGGAAGAGGTAAAGAAGCTCCGCGCGGAAAAGGTTCTGGCGTATGGGACCAGTCATGTCCGGGCTGCCCCAGCGTCTGCGACCGGTCCTGCCCTCTGCATTGCCCCTTGGCGCGAAGCTTCCTTCTCGATTGCCTGTGTCTGCCCGATTAGATCACCGGAGGCCACGCGCCGCTCAAGCTCGCGTCGGATCAACCTGTGATCCGACGTCGAGTAGGCAAGGAGATAGACGCGATGCAGCGGCGCATCTCCTGATTTGGTGAGTTCCGCCACGATGGCGTCCACGACGGCAGGAACGATTTCGTCAGCGGAGCTGCCTGCTTCGCCCGCACCGAACATTGGCATGGCGATCGCCTTGTAGGGAGTGCGAAACATCGGAAGCCGCCAGCGACTTTCACGGCCCTTGTTCATGGCATGCGCCAGGGTGAGCGTGCTCTCGACACACTCCTTGGCAAACTGTGGATGCCCGAATTGTCCATCTCCGACCACGCCCTTGACGGCGGCGGCGTGAAATATGCAGCGGACGCTGTGTGGTTTACGGAAGAGTTCGCCCGGTCCCGTCGGAACAACGTCGCCGATGTCGACGAATAGGTTGCCGCCAAGCTGCGCCTTCAACTCCTCGGCGATCGTGTCGCGATAGATGCTGCCATTGGGCAGTTTCTCGGCACCTTCCCGCCGGATCGTTGCCGAGAGCGACTTTCCGAAAAAGCGGTCCATCAGCATGTCGGTGTTCTCCGAGTTGACCCAGATCTCGGGAGGCTCGTCGACATGCTGGTACATGGTCATGATGTCGCCCGGCACGATACCGATCTGCCGGATGTGTGATCGCTTCTTGTCGGCCACAGCGCCCCGGTCGCCATCGAACTCGTACATCTCAAGCGTGCGCTTGGGCTGTTTCAGGGCAGACGCCTTACGCTTCAATCCCTTGCGGCGGAGCCATTGACTGGCGACGATGGTTTTGGCATCGGCGATCTCGCCACGATCGATCATCGCCAGGAATTCTTCAATTTCGAAATGTTTGGGTTGGGTGTTCTCCGCGCCACCCTGCAACAGAACCTTGCTGTCCGTCTTGTCGAGCTCCACGTAGAAAAGATGGACGCGCTCGGACGTGATGCCCGGCGAAGTCAGGAAGGTGCAAAGCAATTCGAACCGGCCGAGCTCGAGCAAGTCTGCTGCCTGGTCCGGCTTGTAGAGATCGTATCCTGTTTCCTCCTTCAATTCGCGCCTGGCGGCCTCGCGCGGCAGCTCGTGCGGCTTCAATCGGCCGGCCGGCAACTCCCAAAGCCAGCCCTTGCCGCCAGAAGTATCGCACACGGAGGCGACGCGGAACTGTCGCACCAGAATGACGGTCCGTTGATCGCGATCCACCGCGAGCACGGCAGCCGCATCGTCCGGCCGCGCGATCTCGTGGCTTTCGTAGTCGCTCATCGAGCCATCGACGCCACGGTAGCGAAAGCGGATATCGGCGACGTTGAGAAAGCTAGACGTCGGCCTTTTTGCGCAATCGATAATCTCGAAATCATCCGGCGGTCGCAAGAGCTGCTCCACACGTTGCACAGAGAGGTCGGACTATTGCCGCCCTAGGCTAGCGAGGCCGCATGATTGTGCCAGATTGCCCCATCTGAACACCGGATTTTTCGCGACGGATGGTGCAGTTGGGCATCACCTATGCCGACAAGTCCGTCGTGGGTCTGAACGACTAGCGTCAGCGGGAGACCCCCCGGCTCTGCCGGGGTGGCAGTAGCAGTTTGACGTATCCGGCGGTCCACCGGCGGAATTCCAACCGTGAGCAGCCAAGCACA
>JAKALI010000458.1 GCA_021813195.1 Pseudomonadota bacterium | reverse complement strand
TGGGCGGTCTGCCCGTGTACCTTGCAGAGTTCCAGCGCGAACCGGTCGTTGTTCCCGCAGGCGGCGTCGCGTCGGTGAAAACACTCCTCTATGCCGGTGCAAAACAGGCGGCGATCGTTGAGCGTTACGCTGAAGAATACAATATCGAGAAATTCGATCTGATGATTGACTGGGGCTGGTTCTACTTCCTGACCAAGCCCATGAATCATGCGCTCACATGGCTCTACGGTCTCCTCGGCAATTTCGGCTTTGCAATTCTGGCACTGACGGTCATCGTCAAGCTGCTGTTCTTCCCGCTGGCCAATAAGGCCTACATTGCCATGGCGAAGATGAAGAAGCTGCAGCCGCAGATGGAGGAATTGAAGACGCGGTACAAAGACGACAAACCGCGCATGCAGCAGGAGTTGATGGCGCTCTATCAACGCGAAAAGGTCAATCCAGCGGCGGGCTGTTTGCCCATCCTTGTGCAGATCCCCGTGTTCTTCGCGCTGTATAAAGTGCTGTTCGTTTCAATCGATATGCGTCACGCGCCCTTCGTCGGCTGGATCCGCGATCTCTCCGCACCCGATCCGACGTCAATCTTCAATTTGTTTGGGCTGCTGCCATTCGCGGTGCCTGAGTTGCTCCACGTGGGCGTGTGGCCGATCATCATGGGCATCAGCATGTGGGTTCAAATGCAGTTGAACCCACCTCAGCCCGATCCCATTCAGCAGCAGATCTTCAACTGGATGCCGCTGCTGTTCACGTTCCTGCTGGCGTCATTCCCCGCCGGTCTCGTCATCTACTGGGCGTGGAACAATATCTTGTCGATCATTCAACAATGGTACATCACGCACAAGCAGGGTGCAGAAATCCACTTGATGGACAACCTAAGGCGTACCTTCGGCCCGCTTCTCAAATTGTTCGGCAAGCGCAGCGAGCCACAACCTTGAGCAGCCAACGCACGAGATCAACGTGACCGCCCCGCAGCGGCCAGGGTACAAGAGTGGCGCGTCCGGCGGTGATCCGGCACGCCCCAGCGAGCACGATATTGCGGCCGGTGCACGTCTTTGCGAGCAACCTTGGCGGTTCGTTCTCGGCGTCGCCAATCTCGATCAACTGCCCCCCAGCGGCCCGGTTGAGATTGCGTTTGCCGGACGCTCCAACGTCGGCAAGTCGAGCCTCATCAACGCGCTCGTGCGCCAGCATGGATTGGCGCGCACATCGAACACGCCAGGCCGGACGCAGGAACTCAATTTCTTTGCGCCCGAAAGCGCGGGCCTCTACCTCGTCGATATGCCCGGCTATGGATTCGCCAAAGCGCCTCGGGCCAAAGTCGAGGCATGGACACAGCTCATCAAGTCCTATCTCGCGGGACGACCGCGTCTGGCCCGAGTGTTCCTGTTGGTTGATGCCCGCCACGGATTGAAGCCCGTGGATGAGTCGATCATGAAACTGATGGACGAGGCTGCGGTCGCCTATCAGATCGTGTTGACCAAGTCTGATAAGATTACCCCCCAGCAGTTGGATCGATTGATCGCGCGGACAGGTCTCCTGCTCACCACGTACACAGCCGCCTATCCGCATGTTCTGGCTTCGTCATCGCAAACGGGGTTCGGTATCCCGGAACTGCGGGCGAGCGTGGCGCGCCTCGTGGATGACTTTTCGAGCGGGACCGATTGATAGCGGAAAGCGAAATGATTGGTCTCAGTGTCAACATTTCGCTTGAAAGTATCCGTGCGCGGGGATGGGGCCGCGCGCGGGCTCACCCGCCGATCAACGACAGCGCCGCCGCTGACAGAGGGGCCGTCAGTGTTTCGCCGAAGCGCGCAAGAACGCCACCCACGAGGGCTGCCGCAATCCAGCCACCCCAACGCATGGCCGTCCGGGCGTAATTGATGCCGACCTTGACCTCGATCACCTGGTCGGGCAGGGCTGTTTCTGCGGCGAGGCCGTCCGCGCCAACGGTACGGGCCGAAATGAGAAGCTGCAGCCGCTTTTTGCCGCGTTGATTGGGCGTGACGGTCCAGCGCCAGCTCGCAAAGTCATCGGTTGCCACGCCCAAGACATTGTCAATCCATTGGGTCTCGGGCGAGGCCGTCTCGATAAAGAAGCCACCTTCGGGCGCGCGCAGGCGCACCGACATCGCCTTCGTGACGGTGACCTCGTGGCGATACACAGCACCGCCGCCCTGCATGCCTTCGGCAATGGCCTTCACCTCGGCACGGGCGACACGCGCCTCCACGACCACGGGGACAAAGGCGCGCATGCGGCGCGGGATATTCTCGACCAACTGGCCAGCGGCCACGCGCACGGAACTCGCCGGACCTTGCTGGCGCTGGCGCCCACCGTGCGCTACGCCAGGAGGTTGCCCTAGCGAACGCTGCTGCATCGGCTGCCCCGGCGCGCCGGGAGGCGTCGCGCGCCGCTGTGCGCCGGCACCGGGCGGAAGCGTCCCTGAGACGGGTGGCGGGCCGGAATGCCGGCTGTAGGGTGGAGCGGTGGGGGGTCCTGGTCGGGCCCCTCCCTGCGGTGGGAACGGTTGTGCCAGCGGAGGCGACCCCACAGCCGGCGGCGGTGATGGCGGACCGGTACGTGGGAGGTGTGTACCCAACGACTCGGCATGGGCCATCGAACCTTGAGCCATGTCGGGCGGCGGTCCTGTGCGCGGATCACGGCGCGCGTCCTCCCAGCTCTGAGGCGGCGGCGGCCGGGGGCTACTGGCATCCGCTGCACCCACACCTGGTGGCCGCTGACGTTGTTCGATGGGTGGTGGTGGCGCGGATTTCGGCATTGGCGCCATGGTTTCCCACTGCGGCTTAAGCGAGCCGGCAGCGGAGGCCGCACGCCCCTCCGGATCGTGGGCACCGCGTGGGGCAGGCTGGCCAGTGTGCGGACGAGCGGCGGCCGAATGCGGCACCTGCAGGGCTGGAGCCGTCATCGGGCCCGGCATTGGCGCGGTGGCAACTGGAGGGGAGCTACGCGACGGCTCCATCGGCGGCGCGAAGGTCGGCTCGACGCGCGGCGCATCCGGGGGCGGCGAACTCTGGCGGGGATCACTCGGTTCCGGCCGGACATCCATAACCGGAGGCGCCGCGGCTGGAGGTGAGGGCGCGGCATAGCCAGATTGGTCGATCTCAGACGCCGCGTCGCTGCGCGATCGAGGCGCTGCCGACCGCGTCTGCACGCGCTGCCGGGCATTAGCCAGAATGTCCTCGGTGGAGGGATTTGTCGGACCCGGCGTTGAACCCGCGGGGGACGTCGCCATCTGACTTGCGCGCTGGAGGGCTCTGATGGCCTCTTCGAACGTCAGACCCTCGGCCCGCAGCAGATGGGCTGCCGCGCTTTTCGCATCGCCGACGATGGCCGCGAGGACAATGGCGCCGTTGATTTCCGACCGGCGACCTTGGCGCGCAGCGGCGGCCGCGGCGTTCAGAATGCGCTTTAAGTCCTCAGAGATGAGAACCTGCGTTTGTGGCCCTGCGCGGCGTTCCTCGATGCGGCCGAGCTGATTGGAGACTTCGCCGGCCAGACGCGCAAGGTCGACGTTGCTAAGCCGCAAAACCTGGATGGCGTCCGGGTCTTCCGTCAGCGCGAGCAGCAAATGCTCCAATGTCACCTGCGGATGCGCTTGGGCATCGGCATAGCTCGCGGCGCGCGACAGCGTCGCAGCCAAGCTCTGCCCCATCGGTATGCGATCAAGACCGTCGATGATCATGAACTGCTCAAGGTCCACTCTGCCCACATGCACGGCGGCATGCGCCAGCCCGCCATCTGTGGGTCATCTCTTACTTCTTCAGCAGTTCGCCGTATAGCCGGTGGCGAGGTGCTGCCCACCGTGTTCGATCGCTCCCGATAGCCTCTGTCCTTACAACGGGAATGTGGACGAATTCGGTTGCATGGGTTTGCGAGCCGACACTTTCAGAACCCTCATCAAGGCGATATAAGCCACGGCGCACCAGCCGAGGTTCCCCGAGTAGGCTGAATAATATTGGCAGCTCGGGCCCATGAGACCCTGATATCCCTGTCGAAAAGGACATGCCGCACCGATGACCGACAACTGCGCGAGTTCCAGCGCCGAACCATCTCAAGCGGCACCGATCTCAGCCCACGTCCAGGCCCGCATTCTGGCCGAAGCCTTACCGAACATGCTGCGCTATGACGAAGAGACCGTCGTCATCAAGTTTGGCGGCCATGCGATGGGCGATCAGGCGCTGGCCGACGCTTTCGCGCAAGACATCGTCTATCTCAAACAGTCGGGCGTCAATCCAATCGTCGTGCATGGTGGCGGCCCGCAGATTGCGGCGATGCTCAAGAAGCACGACATCCAGTCTGAATTCGTCTACGGCCTGCGCGTGACGGACAAACCCACCGTCGACATCGTCGAAATGGTCCTGGCGGGTGCCATCAATAAGGACATCGTCTCAGCGATCAATCGCCAAGGCGGTAAGGCCGTC
>JAKALI010000457.1 GCA_021813195.1 Pseudomonadota bacterium | reverse complement strand
CTGGCGTCTGTCCCGATTGATCCGGCCTCAGGCAAGCGAACCACCTCGGTGCCTACCTCTGCACCTTCGGCCATGATCACGGCGTTGCGGATCGTGGCGCTCAGGTATGAAAGATGGTCTTGCCAAGCATAGGCCGCGACAAGATCTTCGGCGTCCTTCGTCAAGAGGCGTGGCGGAAGGTCTTTCGCATGCGCATGTTTCAAGGCGAAAAACCGTGCCAGCAAGCGAGCCCGCCGCCGCGAAATGGCCTGCAAGGGAATAGTAGTGTAGAGCGGCATGGTGAATATCCTTGGTCAATCTGTGGCTATAACACCTGGGGCGAACAACTGAAGCCCATTGTGGTTAGCAGCATTTCCATGTCCCGGGGGATCAGCGGAAAATCGATGCCATTGCGCGCCGCTATGACATCGGTCGGTGGCAGGCGCAGGATATGGAGTTGGATTTCGTAAGCTGTTCGCATGCTGAGGCCTGCGGCCCAGCACAGGGCAACGACCGGCCAGCCGTTCCGCGTGCTGAGAATCCGCGTCGCCTCCGTGCGCTCGATACCGGCCAGCACCGCCAAGGCCTCTTCGACCGCGTCGCGCCAGCCGTCTCTGGCGGCCTGAATGACAAAGCCGTCATCGAGACAGCCATTGGTCCAGCACTTCAGGATCTCCGCGCGCGCAAGTTCCGCTGCCGAGGAGGTCTTCTTTGGCGCTATCTCCTTGAGTCGCGCTTGCATGCGTCGGCGCAGATACGCTCTCGTCTCATCGTCCAGGCCGCTACGGCTCTGCAGCTGTTCGAGGAGTTCTGTGTTGACGAATCCGGCAATTCTCCGCATGACCCGTGCCGAGAGATCGGCCCGCATCACCATCGGTTCATGCAACATCTGGGCGGACATGGCGTGCGCGGCGATCCGTTGCATGGTCGTCTCGCGGATCCGCGCCGATGGATTGGCGAGCAGCGCTGCAATGGCCGGAATCTCCAGCGTTGCGACCACCGCGTCCGCCACTTCCTCGCTGAGGTTTCGACGCCTGGCGACCGCGGCGATGATGCGTTCCACCGTGGCCGCAGACACGATCTCGATGAGGTCGTCGTCCGACAGCAGCGGTGAGTATTCCAGAATCGGGGCCGCGACGATGGCCTCGACATCCCGCGCCAATCGCTCGATGACGGGCTTGGGTACGGTGCGGAGGGCCTTGATCTCTTCTGCCAGCAGGCTGCGCACACGCGGCAATGCGTCGTTGGCCAATTGCTCCAGGGTCGCTACCGTAAACGCCGACAGGGTTTGCAATTCGTCAGGGCGCAAATCGGCGAGCAGCCGGCCGATTTTCCCGGCAAGTTCGCTTCTCACCTCGCCGTCCGGGTCGTCCGACAAGAGGCGGTCGGCCTGTGGCGGTGTCCTGGGATTGCCGGCGACCGCTTTGCGAACAGCCGGGTCGTTGCTTCCAACCAGGTAGCAGAGTTCTTCCGGCGCCGTATCGTCGCTCGTTGGGTCAATGGCGGCCGTCCGATTGGCGGTGGTGGCGGGCGCATCGTGTCCCGTGCTGTGATCCATGGAAGGTTCCTCCCATCGAAGTCCCAAGCGCCGATCCCTCACCCGGATGGCGAGGATTCCTGCGGTTCACTCTGCTGCACGCCGCCCTTGTGCGTGGTCATGACATCATCGGCTTGCGCCATGATGTCTTCGGCGCTCGTTCCCGGTATCAGTTCGAGGGCGCCATAGGTGAACCCGATCCTGATATCTTCTTTGTTCCAATGGACCGGTGCAGCGGCCAGCATCTTGGCCAGCGCACCCGCCTTGTTGTGCGCGGCTTCCTGGCCCGCATGAAGAAGGATCACCCCGAATTCGTTGCCGCCCAACCGGCCCACGATGTCGCTGACACGGACATGGCCGACCAGTGTTTCCGCGAACTGTGCCACGACTGCGCCTGCCAACTCGCCGCAGCGGTCATTGAGATCCTGAAAGCCCTCAAGGGCGAAGTAGATCAGGCTGGCGGGCGTTCCATATCGTGCCGAACATCCGATCTGGCGCGATAGTTCGCGCACGAAAGTCCTTCGGTTCCGGATCGGCCGGCGCGGATCGGTACCGGCGGCCTGCTCCAGTTGCGCAAGCTCTGCCTGGGTTTGCCGCAACAGGTATCGCAGGCTATCGGCCTCGGCCATCAACTCCGTGATGGCGTCACGGATGCGCGGTGTCACTTCGTTTTTGGGAAGGCCAAGGATGCTAATGGTGGCGGCGATCTCTTCTGCGGAACGGACCGGCGCCACAGCCAGCTGGACTTCGGCGTATTCGCACAAATATCCAACCGGATTTGACTTCTGTATGCGGCCAGACGCTTGAGAGTTTTCCAGGCCCATGCCCTTCGCTCCGTCCAAGACTTGGCGATATCTACAGCATAGGCTTGTTACTTTAACGGATGGTTGCAATAAGTAATACACGCAATTTTCAAGTGCTAAAACCAAAAGAGGTATTCGTGAGACTCAGTCGCATGCTTGATTTGCCGAATTTTGGGCTGCGGCAGGGAATTCTATTACCGAAGGCGCCATGTATGCCCTTGTCGACCGGTAGGCCGACTTTCAGCTAGAATAGCCACATTGACCGGCGCGAGACCTCAGCCGCCGAACGCGCTGCGTTGGCACGCTTGTCGACGAAGTCTGGAATTTCACCGCGGTCACGCTCGCCATCCTGAGGGACAAACGTGCGCGATATGGTGGTAATTTTCTTTCCTTATTTGGCTGCCGTCCCCTCGACCGGCAGGGCGATTGTCGGGCACAAATCCGCTCCTGGGCGGTCACCACTGTCATAGTCGCAAGCATAATTTACTCGACTTACGCAAACTACGTAATTCGTGTATATAGGCGCGGAAGAGTGAGGACCATGGCGAACGTCGAAGCCGTCCCGGCATCCGAATTTATCCGCAATTTCGGCCGTTATCGCATGGACGCCCAGCGCCAGGCGGTGGCGGTCTCCAGCCACGGCCGGATCACCGGCTATTTCGTCGGGCCCGACGAATACGAGGCCTTCAAGCGCTTTCAGGAGAGCCATCAAAGTTTCACGACCGCGGAATTGCCGGAGGGCAAGGTTTGCGACATCGCCTCGACGGGCATGGATTCGCAGCACGATCACCTGAACGCACTGCTCAATCAGAAGTAAGGCGCGTCCGACGCCAGTGCTGGGCCTTGCGATCGCCGTCGGCTATGACTGGTGCATCTTGACCATCAGGCCGGGCAGAACGACGGGGCCAAGTGGGGGGCGTCATTGTCGATGTGGTTCGGGACGCGGCGGGGAGCTCATGTGATTGTCATGCCGCCATGCTCGACGCTCCCATCGCCGACGCGGGATTCCATGGACGCACTGGTCGATTGCCCCCGCGATGCTCGATCTGGTGGTGCCCCGGATGTGCGGATCCGAGGCCGCATAGCGTGCGGTTGAGCCGAATGCTTCTGTCATTTTTGGAAGATTCTGCTAGACTTTATATATGCGCAAGAATGATCACCTCACCCCTACTCAGATTGCAGATGCCCGGCGGCGCCGCCTCGTGGCCATGCGCTTGCAGGAAATTGAGTGCAATCCCCTTTCGGCCGAAGATGTGGCGATGTTCGAGATGTTCGAGCGTGAAGGCTGGTCACATGAGCGCCGACGTGCCCATATCTTGGCGGTCGCGCGACCACTTGCCGCTGAGTGAGCCAGCGCGACCCTTACACCTACCTGCGTTCCTCGGTGCTGCGCAATAAGCTCGGGATTAAGGACGCTTCCGCGCTCGAGGGCATCGAGCGACGCCTGGTGGCGCAGCGCGCGGCCGAAGGCATTCCGCGCGGGCTATTCGATCTTGACCATCTGCGTGCGATTCATCGCCACCTGTTTCAAGACCTCTATGAGTGGGCTGGCGAGATTCGGACCGTCGAACTTTCCAAAGGCGGTCAGCATTTCCAATTCCGGCAGTTCATCGAAACGGGCATGTCCGACGTCTATCGCCGGCTGGAGCGGGAGAATTTCTTGAAAGGTTTGGGCGCCGCTGATTTTGCCCGCGAGGCCGGAAAGATCACGGGCGACGTGAACTATGTCCACCCCTTCCGTGAGGGTAATGGTCGGACCCAGCTGTTCTATCTCGAACAATTGGCCGAACAGGCCGGCCATCCGCTCGATCTGACGCAGCTTGATCCGCAAGAATGGATTAAAGCCTCACGGTGCGCGCATGAAGGCGATTACACCCTCATGGCCCGACAGATCGCTCGAGCACTGCAAGAGCCGTAAGGTTGCGATTATGGCTTCCTGCCGCCCCGCCTCTTCGATCAGGTGCGCGACGCCTTCGTCGCGCAGTATCGTGCCGGCTCCAAACGGCTGATACCGCGCAGTTAGCGCATAGAGGCCGCATAAGCCGGTTTGGGCCGGGATAAAGCCAGTATCTCTTTTCGGCGGTCTGACGGATTCCTGTTCCGCAGTTGATGCGCGCGCGGCGCGC
>JAKALI010000456.1 GCA_021813195.1 Pseudomonadota bacterium | reverse complement strand
GCTTGCGGGCGCTTCTTCCTATTCCAGAAGGGGATTGCGATGGCGACCACGATTACGCCGCGCATCGTGACGGTCAACACGACCGTTACGGCTGCGCCGACGCCTTCGACATTGCAGCGAAGCGGCGCCATTATCTCGCTTGGCGGCTCAACGCTCTCGACGAACACCTACCAGTATTGTGGCAACCTGGCGCAACTGACGCTGCTTATCGGGTCGTCGGGCAACCACACCGAACTGGCCGCGATGGGGGCTACGTTCTTCGCGCAGGGCAATGCGGTCGGGCTCTATGTTCTTGAGCTTGGCCTCGAATCAACGCCGGGCCAAGACATCCCATTGCTTCAATCGTTCATCACGTCGCAGGCAACGCAGCTTTTCTATTCGTATCTCTGCCCCGCCACATGGGACACCGCCGAGGGCGTTTCGTCCACGACGATTACCAACGGCGGCAGCGGCTATACGAGCGCGCCGACGGTGACATTCTCGGCGCCCGTGAGCGGAACAACGGCGACCGGCACGGCAGTTGTTTACAACGGCGCAGTGATCCAGATCATTATCACCAATCCCGGCAGCGGCTACACGGGGGCTCCGACTATCACTATTGCCGCGCCGACCAGCGGCACGACCGCAACGGCGACAGCAACGACGGGCTCCGCACTCGCCGGCATCGCGAACAACTATGCCAGCCCGAGCGGCAAAACGTATTTCTTCGTTACGACAACCTACAGCACGATCAGCCAATATGCTGGCATCAAGAGCATCCAGGCGCTGGTGCCTTCGCCTACCGCTGCCTCTACCGAGTTCCAGTGCGCAGTGCCGTTCTACGATTGGCTTTCCAACAATCCTTCGGCGGCATCGCCCGCCGCGCCGATGGCCTATCGTTATGCTTATGGTGTGACGCCATGGGCTCAGACCGTCGCCAACGAAGCCAACGTCAATACGATCCTCACCGCGTTCGGCAATATCATCTGGACCGGAGCGGAGGGCGGCATTTCCACGGCGTGCTTGTTCAAAGGCACGACAATGGACGGCGAACAGGCCATGTTCTGGTATGCGGTGGACTGGTTCCAAATCCAGACTAAGCAGCAGATGGCGGCGGCGATCATCAACGGCTCCAATAGCAATCCGCCGCTCTACTATAATCAGCCCGGCATCAATACTCTGTTGGCGCTTGCGCAAAGCATCTTGAACAGTTCGATCAAGTTCGGGTTGATGCTGCAAGGGACTGTTACTGCAACGCCGTTCTATACCTACGTCACGGAAAATCCAAGCGACTACAACGCGGGTATCTACAACGGGTTTGCTGCGACAGTGACGCCGCAGCTTGGCTTCCTGACGATTACCTTCAATCTTGATGCGTTAGAATTCGTGGCGGGGGGCTGATAAATGAGCGGCACAACCAATCCCCTCATCGCGCAGGGCACGCTTAATCGGGTTCGCTGCCATATTGTGGTGCCGTCGTTCACGGCGCTCAATATCACCAGCAGCTACATGGGACGGAACTTCGCCACGATCTCATTCGAAGGGCCGTTTGTTGAGCAGATCGGCACCGCGACCGGAACCGTGAACTCGCCCGAGCCTTATGTGTTCGCGACAGTTTCAGTGGGCATTCTTCGCACACAGAGCCTCGCCACGACATGGCTGGCGCAGGTTCAATCGACCGGCGTTCTCGGCGATGTGGTGGTGCATTCGGATACCGCTGCATTCGCCGCGATCACGATCTCGGATACCGTCATTCGCGATTATGAGCCTGGCGCCTATGATGGTTCCGATCCGGTTGTGCGCCTGAGCCTGCGTGGGGTCTATTTCCCGAACAATCAGCTTTGGACCGGAATCTAACGTCTAACAACGAGTGAGGATTTGTGACCGTCATCAACGGCGACTTGAAGCTCGTCCTGCCCATTCGGGTGGATGAGAAGGGCGATGCAGCGCTGTATGCGTATCATACCCCGATCAGCCGCGAGGTTTACGACAGCAACTTCAGGCTGCTGGGCGAGACCAAAACGGCGATCATGGGGGACAGCGCGCGGCACGCATTCATGGCGAAGGCGGATGCCGTGCTGTATCTGCGCGACGCTGGGACTGCTCTCGCGCTCGCACGCGGCGTTGATGGAGATGGTGGCGCTACGGCACTCCTTGCCGATCTGAGGCGCCTCACGATGATCCTGGCGCCAGGCGCGCAAGGTTGGGACATGCTGCCGGTGGATATGGCCATACAGCGCGGCGTGATTGACGCCGACGACTGGGCCGACGCGGAAGCCGAGGTTGTTTTTTTTACTGCATGGGCTGCGGGGAACGGTCGGAAGGATCGCCCGGCGCAGATGGTCTTCGCCGCCCAACTGATCGGTGGGCAGACCACATCCTTGCCTCCTATGGAGTGGGCTGCTTCCTTGCAGACATCGACGCCAGCCGCACCTATGGGTCAGAAGGTGGCATCTTCAGTTCCGTCCTAGCGTGGATTGCCGGCGAAGGGTTCAAGCCGACATTCGACCGGCTGCTTCCGGACAACGAGTTTGATTCGGCGCAGCACTGGCGGCAGCGGCATGTCATCTGGGCATTGAAGGGGATGAGCGGTGGCTAAAAAACCAATCATTTCCGTTGACGTTCAAGACGAAGCCTTCAAGCGCTTCTACGAACTGTTCAAGGAATACGAGAGCAAGGTCGCTGATCTTCCGAGTGAGTGGAAGAAGGTTGACGACGCCATGAACGGTGCCGGCAAGGGCTTCACGCGCTCGGCCGCCCATACTAATGCGCTGCTGGCAGGTATGGCGGCGGCATCGGCTTCTGTAGCCGAGGCAATCCATCAGGCGGCCAAGGCGCAGCACCAGTTCGATCAGGCGACGCGCCGCACACATTCGTCCATGACGAAGCTTGGCGTTGCCACACGCGGCGTTGCCGGAACGATCTTCGGCATGGGCAAGTGGCTGCTCAAATGGGGCGGCATCAGCGCGACGCTTGGTGCTGCCGGCGGCGCTTTGGGTGCCAGCGATCTGGCGTATAACGTGCTGTCTCGACAACGCGCGGCGCGTGGGCTTGGGATGACGCCGGGTCAGGCGACGGCGTTCGGAACGTATTTCGGGCAATTCGGGAACGCCGAGAGTATCGCGTCCAATGTAGCGGCGGCACGGAACGATGTCAGCAAGCGATGGATGTTCGCGCGGCTCGGCATTGGCTCACAGGCGCTTGCGTCGGATAGCAACTTTCAACTCAATCAGCTTGTGGTCGAGCGCATTCAGGGGCTCGTCAAATCGTTTCCTCGCGCCTCGTGGGCCAACCTGGCGCAAGCATATGGCTTGACCAACTTCGCCGATCTTCAGACGCTTCGCGTATTACGTCACACGTCAAGCGGCACGGTTGCCGGGGCGGCGGCTGGCGCGACAGCGGCGGCTCCCCTTGTCGGATGGACGCCCAAGGTCGCGCGCGACTGGATCGATCTTGAAATGAAGATGCGGACGGCGGAAAGCCAGATTACCGCAAGCCTCGTCACGGGGCTGCATCGTCTTGCGCCGCAACTCGGCGTTATCGCCAAGGACATCGCCAACTGGATACAGGCGTTCACGAACGGCCCTGGGATGCAGAATATCGTTACCGAGGTCAAGGCCGATCTTATGGACTTCGGCAAAACGCTTGCATCGCCGGCTTTCAAAAAGGGTCTTACAGATTTCGGGGACAACGTTGCGACTATTGTTTCGCAGCTTGCAGCCGCCATCCGTTTTTTGGAGCCCATCGCAAAGGCCGCCGGATGGGTTTGGAACGCCAATCCTCTAGGTCTAAACAAGATCACGCCGGCTCAGGCGGTCAAGGGCGTTGGGCAGTTTTTTACGCCTTCGGACAAGCATTACAATCCCGGCAATCTCATGCATCCCATGACGTGGCACGGGAAAACTCGATGGGTTCTCAATAGCTATCCCAACGAAGCTGCCGGCATGGCGGCGATGGCAACTAATCTACAGGCGTATCCCAAGCGTTATGGGGCCAATACCATCTCGACAATCGTTCCGCATTGGAACGGTAGGAACGCTACCAACAACGCTCAATATATTCGCCGCGTTTCGCGGTGGTCGGGGTATGCTCCCAATCAGCCGCTTGATTTGAGCAATCCGACCGTGCGCGACAAGGTGATGGCGGCCATGATCCGCGAGGAACATAGCTGGCAGATCACACCCGCGCAGGTTCATGGGTATCTTACCGGCCAGCATCCGGCAGCGGCGCATATACAACCGGGATCGGCGGGGCGGCTTGCGCCGGGCATTGAGCGCGTGTTGGCGACGCTACGCTTGCAGGGTTCCAAAACCGTGCATGTCAATGTCAGCAATAACACGCCGGCACGCATCTCTGTGCAGGCGCAGGCGGCGTCCTACTGATGAGCGGTTCTGTCACAGCCAACGTCGGGCGCTCGGCATACGATCTCGCGTTTCAGGTTTCGCCGATCATTCTGACGGGCGGCTC
>JAKALI010000455.1 GCA_021813195.1 Pseudomonadota bacterium | reverse complement strand
GAGCTTGAATCGTTTGGGCTCGACTGTCCACTGCTTGCAGATGAACTCGAAGGGCGTGAGGCCCTTGAGGGTCTTGAGGCGTCGTCCGAAATTGTAGGCGTCGAGGAAGTCGGCGAGATGGCGGCGCAACTGGCCGTGGTCGTCGTAGTGATAGCGTTTGACGGTCGCCTCTTTGATCGTGCGGTTCATTCGCTCGACTTGGCCGTTGGTCCACGGATGATTGATCTTGGTGCAGCGATGCTCGATGCCGTTTTCCTGACATCGCAGGCCGAACATATGCGTCGACCAGCGGGCGGTCGCTCCGTCGGCGTACCGCGGCGGCAGGCGGAATTGGATGCCGTTGTCGGTCAGGACCGTGTGAATTTTGTATGGCGTGGCCTTGATGAGCGAGACCAGGAACGCAGACGCAGTGACGCGGTTGGCTTTTTCGACGAGCTGCGCGAAGGCGAACTTTGACGTACGGTCGATCGCCACGAACAGATAGAGCTTTCCCTCGGCCGTCCGCACCTCGGCTAGTCGATATGGAAGAAGCCAATCGGGTAGGCTTTGAACTTCTTCTTTGCCGGCTTGTCGCCTTCGATGTCCGGCAGACGACTGATTCCATGCCGCTGCAGGCAGCGATGTAGCGACGAGCGCGTCAGATGCGGGATGGTCGCCTGCAGCGCGTACAGACAATCGTCGAGCGGCAACAGCGTATGCCGGCGGAAGGCAATGACAATCGCCTCTTCCTCGAGCGTCAGAACCGTGGATTGCGGCTTCGTCGGGCCAGTTGGGAGATCGGCCACCGAGGGACGGTTGCGCCACTTGGCGACTGTCTTCTGATTGATCCCGTAGCGCTGGGCCAAGGCCCTCAGGCTCTCTTGACTATTTTGTATTGCTCGACGGACCGCCTCTGTCGTTGTGGCGCACCCGTGAAGAACCTGGCCCATAGCGCATCCTTCCAGCTGCTGGAAAAGATTGCACCATCAAACTCCGGGATCAAACACAAAGCGGCTGTTGCCGTGGCGGAGTCGATGGAGGGAAGGCGTGGGATCGTGGGGAATGCGGGCGAGCAAAGCATGGTCCGGACGAAGAGCCGGGTTGCCGTGACACAGGCGCGCGCTCGCATACGAGAAGTGGTTGCCAGGAATAGGAAGGAGAAGCTTACCGCCCTCATGCACCACGTTACTGTTGACGCTCTCCGACGCGCCTTCTTCTCGCTGAAGAAGCGCGCTTCGGCCGGGGTCGACCAAAGGACGTGGGCCGATTACGCCGATGGCTTGGAGAATAGCCTTCAGGCTCTGCACGATCGGCTGCATCGAGGCGCGTATCGAGCGTTGCCGTCGCGGCGGAGCTACATTCCAAAAGCGGATGGCAAACAACGGCCGCTCGGCGTGGCCGCCATCGAGGACAAGATCGTCCAGGCGGCCGTCGTGCTCATCCTCACGCCGATCTATGAGGCGGAGTTCCTGGGATTCAGCTATGGGTTCCGTCCGGGACGCGGCCAACATGATGCGTTGGACGCACTCGCGTACTGCATCAAAGGACGAAACGTACGGTGGATTCTCGATGCCGATATCCGGTCGTTCTTCGACACGGTCAACCACGACTGGCTGATCAGATTCGTCGAGCACCGGGTCGGCGACAAGAGGATCATCCGCCTGATCCAAAAATGGCTGACAGCGGGCGTGATGGAGAACGGCCTGCATGTCACGACGGAAGAGGGGACGCCGCAGGGCGCGGTGATCTCGCCGCTCCTTGCGAATATCTATCTTCACTACGTCTATGATCTGTGGGTCAATGTCTGGCGAAAACGTCAGGCGACCGGCGACATGATCATCGTGCGCTATGCGGACGACACCATCGTCGGTCTCCAGTACGAAGACGATGCGCACAACTTTCTTCGCGAACTCGCGACGCGTCTCGCTCAATTCGGGCTTGAACTGCACGCGGACAAGACCCGCCTTCTGGAGTTTGGCCGCTTCGTGGCCAAGCGCCGGAGGATGCGCGGTCTCTGCCGGCCGGAGACATTCGACTTCCTTGGCTTCACGCACATATGCGGCGTCAAGCGCGGGAGCGGACGTTTCCAACTGCAGCGCAAGACCAAGCGAAAGCGGAAATGGGCGACGATCCAGCGAGTCGTGAGAGAGTTGCAGCGCATCCGGCACGCGCCGATTGACGAACAAGGCCGATGGCTGGCTACGGTCCTGAAGGGGCACTATGCCTACTTCGCCGTGCCAACAAACATCGACGCCGTGCGCGCTCTGCGCCACCACGTGAAGGTCCGCTGGTACCTGAGCCTTCGGCGCAGGAGTCAGAGACGCCGTCTCACTTGGCGACGCATGAACGTCATCGCGGCGACGCATCTGCCACATCCGTCCGTCCTTCACCCGTGGCCAGAACAGCGCTTCCTCGTCAAACACCCACGATAGGAGCCGTATGCGGGAATCCCGCACGTACGGATCTGTGCGGGGGGCGGCTGGAAACAGCCGTCCCTACCGCGACCAACGCGTGCGATCGAAGGAAACGGCCGCGCCGATGCTGCCGGGATAGCCCGCGGCATAGTGGATCATCCCGATCAAAAGCGTCGCAAAGCCGTGGAAAACATGGTCTTCTACGGGTATGCCGCAGGCGATCGCAGCGCTTCCCGACGATCCGGAAACCCTCAAGGCGATGCTGACCGCCGAGCGGGCGCGTAGCGAGCGGCTCGTCCAGATCATCAAGGAGATGCAGCGCCATCGCTTTGGACGTCGCGCCGAGACGCTGCCCGAAGACCAGATGCTGCTGGCGCTCGAGGACGCCGAACAGACCGAGGGCGGCGCATCGGCGGAAGCAGAGGCGCGTTCGGCTCAAGTGCGAGCGGAGGCCGCACGCCGCCGCCGGCGCAACCGCGGCGCGCTGCCGGCCCACCTGCCGCGCATCGAGACGACCGTCGATATCGAAGACAAGACCTGCCCTTGCTGCAAAGGCCTTCTGCATCGGATCGGCGAGGACGTCGTCGTGCAGGCGCCGGCTCCACCGCGGCTGATCAAGGGCGGCATGCCGACGGAAGCGACCGTGGCGCATGTGCTCGTGTCGAAATACGCCGATCACCTGCCGCTCTATCGCCAGGCTCGGATCTACGATCGTCAGGGCATCAATCTCGATCGCTCGACCCTCGCCGACTGGGTCGGGAGGGCCGCCTGGCATCTGTGTCAATGGCGCGCGGAATCTCCCCAGTTCTGGCGCCGTAAAATTCCCCAGTCTGGCGGGTTTGGTGATCAGCCGTTCGGGAGATCGAGGCCTCCGTTTTTAGGCGGCCTGCCGCGGCGACGCAGGGTTGGCGGGATGGGCGCCGGCTGGATATTGGCTTTCGTACGGATGTGCTCGGGCAGAAGATCGGCGTGCGCTCGAAGCCGGTAGATGGAGCCTTCGATCTGGAAGACGACCGCGTGATGCAGGAGGCGGTCGAGCAGCGCGGTGGCCACAACCGGGTCGCCGAAGATTTCGCACCATTCCGCGAAGCCTCGGTTCGAGGTGAGGATCATCGCGCCCCTCTCATAGCGGGCGTTGACCAGCTGGAAGAACAGGTTGCCGCCACCGGGAATGACCGGCAGATATCCGATCTCGTCGACGATCAGCAGCGCGAAGCGGCAGAAGTATCTGATCTTTTCCCGCAGCGCGCCTTCGCGCTCGGCCTTGGCGAGCACCGCGATGATGTCGGCGAGCGAGCCGAAGTAGACACTGCGCCCGGCTTTGACGGCCTCGACGCCGAGCGCCAGGCTGAGATGCGTCTTGCCGGTGCCGGGCGGGCCGATCAGATGGACGGCTTCGGCACGATCGACGAACTGCAACTCGGCGAGCGCCATGATGCGGTTCCTGTCGAGCGAGGGCTGGAAGGAGAAGTCGAAGCCTGCCAGCGTCTTGACCGCCGACAGGCGCGCCATCTGCAAGGCCATTTTGACGCGACGGTTTTCGCGCAACGTCAGTTCTTCTGCGAGCAGGAGATCGATCGCCTCAAGCGCTGTCGTCTCGCCGCGCTCGATGCCGCGCAGCGTGACGTCGAGGATCTCGAGAGCGCGCGGCATCCGCAAGCCCACGAGATTGCGTTTGACGCGGTCGATGACCGCAGGCGCAGCGCCAGCGGGTCGATGGGCGATTGCGGGCGCGTTCATAGGGCGCCTCCGTGCGCGAGTCGTCGGCCGACGGCTTCGTAGAAGTCGAGCGAGCGGCGCGCGACGCGATCGCCGGCGCGCAGGATTGCGGGCGGTGCGTCAAGCGGTCGTCGGCGTGGCGGCGCCACGATTTTGCGGTGGGTCGGATCCAGGCGTTTTTCGCCGCTGCCTTCGAGCGGCGCGTGCATGGCGATGAGCGCGCCGTCCTCGAAGATTTGGATGCAATCGGCGAGCACATGAACATCCAGGACGCGCCGACGCGTCGTATCTGGCACGCTGTAGAGATTGCCGCCGACGCGGACCATGCCTTCATGCGACACGCGGCGTTCGAGACG
>JAKALI010000454.1 GCA_021813195.1 Pseudomonadota bacterium | reverse complement strand
ATGCCCCGGGCTCGAGGCACAGTAGTTCAACGTCTGGATCGCGAGCGGTACGCCACCGAGATCAAAGCCGACGGTGTAGACGGTAATGCCTTTCGCCTTCATGGCATCACACAGGGCACGCGCCTGGGTATTCGAGTCGGAGTTGGCTGCGCCATTTGGCGTCGGACGCTGCGACTCACTGACCGCCACACCATGGATCGTGAACTCTGTGTTGTACTCGCCGTCCGTCATCAGAATGGCGATCTTGCGGACCTCTTCGTTTGTATAGCTGGCGGGCTTGCTGCCGTTGGGCAGGATGCTCGACCACTCCGGAGAGATCAGATACCACGCCCACGCCGTACCCAAATGGCCAGCCGTGCCGCCACCCAGTTGCAGGCCGTCGATACGAGACTTCAGGAGAGTCTTGTTGTTCGTCAGCGGTTCAACGCGTGACGAGATCGGCGTGCTGCAGTTGACGTTACCCGTGTAGCCAGTCGTGATGGATTGATTGCGGCCGAACATCGGCATCAGCCAGCGGTTCGCGCCGGGAGCCTGATCGGTATAACGGTCGCTGCCCTTCCGCTCGACGATGCAGCCGCCACCGGTGAGCGTCCGGCGCGAGAAGCCCTTCTGACAGGTCTGGTTCTTGCCGTTGACCTTGCAGGTGTGTGTGGGCCCCATGACGTTGGCGTTCATGGCCGGATCGCGCACGGCGTCGTAGAGCCAGGTCGGCAGGGCGACGTCGTAAGAGAACGGCGCCAAAGCAATTTTTGAATAGTACTTGCTCTGATCGTCCCAGATGACGATGTCGACCAAGTCCTTGGCCGCGTTTTTCATGTCGATGACTTTTTGCCCGCTCATGGACCCAGACACGTCGAGCATCAGGCCGATCTCGACGCTTTGCTTGGCATTGCCGCCGACCGCGATCTGGGCCTTCGAGTGCTCCGCTCCCGTCAAGGCGAGCACGGGGAGGCGCTCGATGCCCATCAGACTGAGGAACGGCGTTTTGATGTAGGCATCCCCGGAAGCGGTGAAGGCCATTCCACCTTCGACAACAGCGAATTGGATTTCGTCGCTCTCCAGTTCGATGCGCTCTCTCGTGTTCTCACGGTAGAACTGTTCGGCCATCGCCACGGCCGCGTTCCAGTCATTGGAAATCTGCAGCGAGCGCCCCCCGGCCAGAACCGCCGAATCAAGGGCCGCCATGGTCGCCTGACGCGCGTTGAGCCAGCGCCCGAAATCAACCGCCGCACCAATCGACAGAAACATCGCCATGCTCATGAGACCGAACATCATGGCGACGTCGCCCGACCGATCGGCTGCAAAGCGTCGAACGTGGCGGATCAATCGTGACGGTGCCGATGCACGGTCACGATCTGAGAGGGGCAATCTCCCGCCCCATTTGACTTGACTTGACATAATAGGCCTCCAGCACACTAAGCAGTATGCCGGAGTGTATGCCCCACGAATTTAAGAATAGTAAAAATCACAAAGTCGCAAGAACTTTGCTTGTCTAAGCAAATTTCTCATTTACCTGCAATTTATATTAAACTTTCACAATATTTTTTACCGCTTATCAAGAGGTATTCCTTTCACAATTGAAGCATTGCATGCATTTAATAACAATTCGTTGCAATTATTACTTTGATTAGCCATCGCCCGTCTCGATTGCACCCGGCCGGCCCCGCCGCGCATAACGAGACATAAAGACTTGCTTATATCTTATTGCCGCACTTGCTCTCTCGGTCTATAGCGGACCGGACAGGGGTCTCTCCGGGCCCATAAGAACCCGTTTCACAGCCGCTCAAGGAGCCGAGGAATGGCCACCGCCGACTACATCGTCAAAGACATCAGCCTAGCCGACTGGGGCCGCAAGGAGATTTCCATCGCTGAAACCGAAATGCCGGGCCTGATGGCGACTCGGGCCGAATATGGAGCAAGTCAGCCCTTGAAGGGTGCCCGCATAGCTGGCTCGCTCCACATGACGATCCAAACTGCCGTGCTGATCGAGACGCTTAAAGCGCTTGGCGCCGACATCCGCTGGGTGTCCTGCAATATCTATTCGACTCAGGATCACGCCGCAGCCGCCATCGCGGCCGCCGGCATCCCGGTGTTCGCATGGAAAGGCGAAAGTCTCACGGACTACTGGAACTACACCCACAAGCTTTTCGAGTGGGGCGATGGCGGGATGCCGAATATGATCTTGGACGACGGCGGTGACGCCACGCTCTACATCCATCTCGGTGTACGCGCCGAGATGGGGGACACCGCTTTCCTCGACAAGCCTGGCTCCGAAGAGGAAGAGATCCTGTTTGCGCTCATCAAGCGGACGTTGAAAGAAAAGTCCTCGGGCTGGTTTGGCGAGGTCGCCAAAAACATTCGCGGCGTGTCGGAGGAAACCACCACTGGCGTGCATCGCCTCTACGAGATGCAGAAAGCTGGCACGCTGCTGTTTCCAGCCATCAACGTCAACGATGCGGTCACCAAGTCGAAATTCGACAACCTCTATGGCTGCCGTGAGTCTCTCGTAGACGGTATCCGCCGCGGCACCGATGTCATGATGGCGGGCAAGGTCGCCATGGTCGCGGGCTTCGGCGATGTGGGCAAGGGCTCAGCGGCCTCGTTGCGACAGGCCGGTTGCCGCGTGCTGGTCACGGAAATCGACCCCATCTGCGCACTCCAAGCCGCGATGGAAGGCTACGAGGTCGTCACGATGGAAGACGCCGCACCGCGCGCCGATATCTTCGTCACTGCCACCGGAAACAAGGACGTGATCACCGTCGATCACATGCGCGCCATGAAAGACCGCGCTATCGTTTGCAACATCGGCCACTTTGATAACGAGATTCAGGTCGCTGGGCTCAGAAACTTCAAGTGGACCAACATCAAGCCGCAAGTGGACGAAATCACCTTTCCCGACGGCAAACGCATCATCCTACTTTCGGAAGGCCGACTGGTGAACCTCGGCAATGCGATGGGACATCCTTCGTTCGTGATGTCGGCGTCCTTCACCAACCAGACGCTCGCGCAGATCGAGCTCTGGACGAACGGCCATAAGTACGAGCGCAAGGTCTACACGCTGCCGAAGCATCTCGACGAGAAGGTCGCCCGCCTGCACCTGGACAAGATCGGCGCTAAGCTGACAAAATTACGCGAGGATCAGGCGGCCTATATCGGTGTAAAGGTCGAAGGTCCCTACAAGCCCGATCACTACCGCTACTGAATGCTCCCTTCATCGCTGCCGGGCACGGCGGTACACGACGCGCTCGCCCTGGATTTTTCAGACCCCACACGTCAGGAGGCGCCACCGTGACAGGATGGCGCCTTCTTCGATTCGCGATCTGGCGTGTGGGCGCGCGAACCCGCGTGCTGGCCATGCGCGATGAACCTGACCATACTTGCTCCGCGTGATTCGGGCGGCTTCACCGCCGCCCGTTTTGTTCCACGCGCCCGGTTGCGTCCGCGTTGATCCCATCCCATCGCCCAAGACGGCGGCCAACGATCAGCCTCGCGTTTCTCATGAACAGGATCGCAACTCTGTCCCGATCAGCCACCACCCGGCTTGAGCTGGCTTTGCTCCTGATCACGAGCGTGGCATGCGTCTTAGTGCTCACGGCCGGCGTATCGCAAGACGTCTTCCTTGCTGGTCAGGGGCTCGACACGTCCTCGTGGCTCACGCTCACAGTGGCCTTCGCCGGTGTCATTGCAGCCATCATGACGGCCCTTTCCGCCATGAGGGCATGGCGTCGGCTCAATGCGCGGCGCGCTGCCGAGATCCTTGATTTGAGGCGCCGTCTGACCACCGCAGAGGCACTGATCCGCGCCGAGCCGCAAGTTCTCATTTATTGGGAAACCGGCAAATCACTGGAACTTGTCACGCATACCTTGACCAACGTGCCTGGCCTGCCCGCAAGCCAACAAGAATTGCTGCGCTTTGGACTTTGGCTCGATGTGAAATCCGCCGCGGAGTTGAAGTCGGCACTCGACGGCCTGTTCGGTGAAGGCCGATCCTTTAACATCATCTTGCGCACCATCGCCGGCGGCCATGTCGAGGCTGATGGTCGCACGGCAGGCAGCCGGGCGATTCTGCGCCTGCGTGACGTTGCCGGCTACAAGCGCGATCTCGGATTGATCCTCGACCATCAGAAAAAAATTGGACGCGACGTGCGGGCCAGCCGTGCCCTGCTCGATGCGCTGCCCAGTCCGGCCTGGCTGCGCGATAGCGATGGGCGGCTGAGCTGGGTCAACACAGCGTATGTGCAGGCGGTCGAGGCAAAGAACCGCAACGAAGTCATCGATCAGCAGATCGAGTTGTTGGAATCGCGTCAGCGTCGCTCAATTCAGCGTGCGCACAAAGCGGGCCGCATCTACAGGCAACGTTTGTCGCTGATTGTTAGGGGCGATCATCATCCCCACAACGTAATCGCCGTTCCTGTTTCCGATGCGAGCGCGGGCGTCGCCATCGATATTGCCGCGCTCGAAAGAGATC
>JAKALI010000453.1 GCA_021813195.1 Pseudomonadota bacterium | reverse complement strand
CCAGGTATCGATGTCGCCGTGGAATCGGGTCGCGTGATGAGGTAGCCCGAGGGGGTCATCTCAAGTTGCCCCTTGAACAGCTCCGTTGCGGGCGCGTGCCCAATAGCGATGAACACCCCGTCCGTCGCCCGCTCAGTCACGACCCCCGTTTTGAGATTCTTCAGTCGCACGCCGGTGACGGTCTTGGGATCCGTCGTTCCGAGGATCTCCTCGACCACACTATCCCAAACGACCTCGATCTTCGGGTTCTTGAATAGCCGATCCTGCAGGATTTTTTCGGCGCGGAAGTGGTCGCGCCGATGAATAACAGTCACGCGGCGCGCGAAGTTGGTCAAAAACAGTGCTTCTTCGACGGCGGTATTGCCGCCGCCAACGACCACGACATCCTTGCCTTTGTAGAAAAAACCATCACAGGTCGCGCACGCCGATACGCCGAAGCCCTTGTAATTCTCCTCCGACGGCAGTCCCAGCCACCGCGCTTGCGCGCCCGTGCAGATGATGAGGACGTCGCAGGTATAGACGTCGCCCGAGTCTGCTTCCAACCGGAACGGCCGGCGCTGCAGATCAACCTTGGCGATGTGATCCAACACGACTCGCGTTCCCACGTGCTCGGCTTGCGCCCGCATTTGTTCCATCAGCCACGGTCCCTGGATGACGTCCGCGAAGCCGGGATAGTTTTCAACGTCCGTTGTGATCGTGAGCTGGCCACCCGGCTGAATGCCTTGGATGACGACGGGCTCCAGCATCGCGCGCGCGGCATAGATGGCCGCCGTGTAGCCGGCTGGCCCGGAGCCCAAAATCAGAACTTTGACGTGCCTGGCTTGTGACATGACGAGCTCCATGTGTCGCGGACCGATTGCCCGGATGCCGATTGCGCCCCTCATATAGAGGAGCGCGATGTCATCAGCGAGCCCTTTCCATCGCGCATCGCGGCGCGCCGGGCTTGTTCCAGAGTTTCCACAGTGTTACCGGTTGCGGCCGATCACGAGCGTGCGGGCGGTTGACGGTCGGCGGAAATCATATGACGAAGGGTCTCAATTGGCGGGAGGCCACGGCGCCAACATTGGCGGATTTCGAGCTGTTGGCGGCGCAGGCCTGGGAGCGACTTCCCGCGGATTTTCGCCAGATGTGCGGGGATCTGGTCATCCGTGTGGAGGACTTCGCCTCCGACGAGGTGCTTGATGAGTTGGGAATCGAAAGCCCCTTTGATCTGATGGGACTTTATCAGGGGCTCAGTCTCGACAAGAAAAGCGTTCTCGACTCCGTGCGTGAGCCGGACATGGTCTTCCTCTATCGCCGGGCCATCCTCGACTACTGGGCGGAGGAAGGTGAGACGCTTGGCGACCTTGTCACCCATGTGCTCATCCACGAGATCGGCCATCATTTCGGATTTTCGGATGCTGATATGGAGGAGATCGAGGCTGAGGTGGCCGATTAGAGTTGCGTGTGCGCCGCCTTGCGACATCGCAGTGCCAAGCTCGGGGCTTAGATCGTTTTGTCCTTGGCCTGACATAAATCGCGGATCAAGCACTGCGCACAGTCGGGTTTGCGCGCCTTGCAGACGTAGCGACCGTGCAGGATCAGCCAGTGATGGGCATGCCGCAGGTATTCGGACGGGATGCGATGTTCGAGATCTCTCTCCACCTGCTCGGGCGTCTTTCCCCGTGATAGACCCAGGCGATGGGCGAGGCGAAAGACATGCGTATCGACGGCGATCGTCGGTTCGCCGAAGGCGATATTGAGCACGACATTCGCCGTCTTGCGGCCGACGCCGGGCAGGGCCTCGAGAGCGGTTCGATCACACGGAACTTGGCCGCCGTGCAGCGCGATCAGGCGTTGCGATAACAGGATGACGTTTCTCGCCTTGTTACGGTAGAGCCCGATGGTCTTGATGAGCTCGCGCACGCGGTCTTCACCGAGCGCCACCATTTTGTGCGGCGTATCAGCGAGGCGGAAAAGTTCGCGTGTGGCCTTGTTGACGCCGGCGTCCGTCGCCTGTGCCGAGAGCACAACGGCGACGAGCAACGTGAATGGGTTTTTGTGCTCGAGTTCCCCTTTCGGCTCCGGGTTGGCAGCTTGGAAGCGCGCAAAGATCTCGCGGATCGCAGCGTCTGTAAGGAGGGGGGCCCGGCGGACCGGCTGTCGGCTGGCCGTCTTGGTGCGCGCTCTTGGGGCGACTTTCGGAGGCGCCTTTGCGACGACTTTGCGTCTTGAACGCGCCGATGCGCTCTTGCTGCGTGGAATTCCTGCCTGAGGGGGCTTCATCAGCGCCGATCTCCTGGACTATGGTTGCCACATGACGGATGTTTCGCCCAGCACGCAAGACGGCCAAGTGTTTCGCGCGGTCCTGCATCCCCATCGCTCGCTGTCGCCCACCGGGTTCCGGCTGATCATGGGATTTATCGCGTTGGTCAGTTTTTTGGTCGGCCTCGGCTTCTACATGTCGGGGGCCTGGCCGGTTCTCGGCTTTTACGGTCTCGACGTTCTCGCGATCTACATCGCGTTCAAGGCCAACTACCGCTCCGGCACAGCGTACGAACTGGTCGAATTGTCACCCCAGGTCCTCACCATCACGCAGGTCAAGCCGACGGGCCGCAGAACCAGCTTCGATTTCAATCCTTACTGGGTGCGCGTGCTGCTGAATGAGTGGCCTGATGGCAGTGCGGTGTTAAAGATTACCTCCCACGGGCGGGAGTTTGAATTTGCCCGCTTCCTCAACCCGGAGGAGAAGAGGGACTTTGCCAAGGCGCTGCAGGGCGCTCTGGCGCGGGCCAGGATGGGACCGATGCCGGCGTGAGGCCCCCGGCGATCATTCCGGCGGAGCGTGATCGGCTCGCGGACCCGGGTTGAAACTGCGTCAGCGGTCTAAAGCGTGCGGGGTGCCGGATCGCCGCCATCGCGTCCATCTGTCATCGACCGCCGGCATGGCTGATTCGTCGTCCGCCGCTGAGAATTGGCGCGGCTGAGCCCCGCCGCGTTGCCACTTTTGGACGTGAAATGGCAGCGTTGCGTTCGGGCCGCAGAGCAGAATTGCAGCAGGCTGTGCGATACAGCTTGCCGCGCTTGTCGCCTGCCGCCGCCCCTGCTACAAGGCGCGCATCGATCGGAGCGCGGCGCTGCTTCGTATCGGACCGAGGTTAAGCCAGACTATCGCGTGGGCGCGCGCATCGATTTGCGTTCCAGCACGGTAGAACTGTGGTTCGCGAGAGTTGCGGCCACAGCGGCACAGCCGGAACGCTCCCTTCGTCTATCGGTTAGGACGTCAGATTTTCAATCTGAAAAGACGGGTTCGACTCCCGTAGGGAGCGCCAAAGTGGCCTCTGACCCAGCGATTGCGTTGTCAGCAAGAATTCCGAAACAGGAACGATAATTTGGGCGCGTCTGCAGAATTCTGAGCCCTGCTTGCCCGCCGTCGTTGTCGGTTGCTCGGCCGCATCCTCAGTTGATCTGGGACGTCAGCGGCTCCGTAGCGGTCCCATCAGCAATTCGATGATGAGCCCTGGTGTGCCCGCCCAATGTCGAACCGTGCACAGATCCCGCACTCTGCGCTGTTCCTGGGCTGGCTCGGCGTTATCCCGTTCGCCGCCTTCGCGCTGGCGGCCGTTTTGCCGGGTGCTATGCCCGCTGGCGTCGCGTTGCCGGCTGTGATCGACGATGCGCCGGCGCAGCGGGCGCTCATCTTTTACGGCGCGATCATTCTCTCGTTCATGGGCGGTGCGCAGTGGGGTCTGGCGATGGCCGCAGGCGAACCCCCGCCGCGCGCCATGGGCCCTCGGTTCGCGATCAGCGTCGTGCCGGCGCTATGGGCCTTCGGGTTGCTATTCGCAGCGCCTGTGGTGGCTCTAGCGGGGCTCGCTGCAGGCTTCCTGGCGCTGCTTGTGTACGATGTGAGCGCTGCCCGTGCAGGGGTCGGCCCGAGCTGGTACCCCGCTTTGCGCGCACAGCTCACCCTCGCTGTCGTTGCGTGCCTGATCGCAGCGGCCGTGGGAGGTACGGCATAATGGGCGCTCCGCGGGCGAGCGTCGTGTGGTTCAAACGCGACCTGCGCACGATCGATCATCGCCCGCTGGTGGAGGCCGCTCGGCGCGGACCGGTCATACCGCTGCTCGTCATCGAGCCGGAATTGTGGGGCGAGCCCGACGTCTCGCATCGCCAGTATGTCTTCATGCGCGCTTGCGCTGAGGAACTCGATGAGGCCCTGCAACGGCTCGGCGCGCGTCTCATCGTCCGCGTGGGACGCACCACAGATGTGCTCGCTGATTTGAAACGCCAGTTCAACTTCGCCGATCTGTGGTCGCATGAGGAGACAGGCAACGCGTGGACCTTTCGCCGCGACCGGGATGTCGGCGCATGGTGTCGCGCGAACGCCGTCGCGTGGCACGAAATCCCGCAAAACGGGGTCGTGCGTCGCTTGAAAAATCGCGATGGCTGGGCCGAGCATTGGGACCGGCAAATGGCGCGCGCTGTGACAGGT
>JAKALI010000452.1 GCA_021813195.1 Pseudomonadota bacterium | reverse complement strand
GTGTTCCCGCGCCCGCCCAGCGTCGACCCCTCGCTTACCATCATGGCGTTCTCGGTGGTGGCCGCGCGCAACCTGCTGCAGCGCCTGGGATAGCGCCGATCTGCAAATAAGATCGGACAGCCAGCGGCTGATCCTAATGGCTGAGAACTTCCTTCAGCACAACGGCCTGATTGTGCTCTTCGTCGCGTGCGCCATAAAGGAGTGTCAGGCGGCCATGGCGCGCCAGATGCCGCAACTTTTTCAACTCCTCAGACGCCGAGACTAGTTCCGCCTTATATCTCCTTCGGAATTCGCTCCATCGCTTCGGATCGTGCCCGAACCAGCGACGCAGATCACTGCTGGGTGCGACGTCCTTGAGCCATAAGTCGATTTCAGCTTTCGATCTGGGCAACCCTCGTGGCCACAGACGATCTACCAATACCCTTGTGCCATCGTTTGCCGCGGCAGGTTCATAGATTCTTTTCAACCGGATTTCGGACATGATGTCCTCCATTGCACACGTCAGTTCGACACGCGCCAGAGCTATCAAAGGCAAAATTATCACTCTTCTGCGTCACGTCTTTGTGGGCGGACAAAGACACACCAAAGTCAGCGCGTTAAGCAGGAGCGGGAGCATCCTATTGGAGAGTGTATTGACAGCTCTTTCCGCTACATCCGGACGCAATCCTCTCGCCGGCGAAAGATTCACTCATAGAAGGAGGAAAAGCAGGGCTCGCTGTGTAGGAAGAGGATGCCCCCCGCCCGGCGACGGGCTTTCAGCACTGGTCGATCTTGGAATCTCGGACGAACAGCTTGCCTTCTATTTTCGCGTTGAACTGCAACGTGTAAAGCGGTATCGCAAAAAATCAGGCATTGGGCCCAATAGTGATGCGTCGTTACGTTTCGAGTTCGGTGGAGCCGAGCCATTGGCCGTCTCAGCCTGTCCGGCGCTTCAGCCCGAGACGCGGATAGACAATGCCATTATTCCGATGCGGCCGGCTGCGCAATATGATCGGAACTCGTTCTAAACAGACAATATCGCGCAACTGCCCCAACGCGCATGGCTGCTATGAACGTAGTTTGCTATGAAATTCCGTATTCTCTCGCGTCTAACATCACTTCAATCAATGAATCGACGTCGTAAATTACGAACTTGCCGTGATCTCTTGTCACCGAGATCAGCCCAGCGTCCTTCAGCTTTGTCAACATCCGGCTGACGGTTTCCGTAGAAAGACCTAGATAGTCGCCGAAATCCCGACGCCGCATCGGAAGCGTCAACGTCTGACCGTCCTCAACATTCTTGCGTTTGGAGAGCAAAAGGAGAAGTGCGGCGACCCGCTCAAGCGCCGTCTCTCGACCCAACATTACGGCATGTTCGTGCATAGAAAAAAGCTGGCGCCGCAGGAATCTCATAAGCGCCCGATGTAGATCAGGTGAGCTATCGCTGATCTCCTCGATGATGCCGAACGGATACAGTGATGCCACTACCTGGTCCAAACTTTCAGCGGCCAAGCGTCGTCTTTCGCCGATCTCAAAGCCAAACAGATCTCCCGGCAGCAAGAGCCGCACGATCTGGCGGCGGCCATTTGTCCGTCGTTTTGAGAGTTGTACCGTACCTTTGACGATCCTAAAGAAATGGAAGGCCCGGTCGCCGTCCTGAAAAATCATCTCATGTCGGCCAAAGTGCCGGTCCACGCCATGACTGCTCAACAGCGCAAGGATCCTTGCATCGCTCTCCATGCGTTGGTCCGGCGTTATGCGCGACAGTTGGCGCCCGGTATCGCTGCTAGGTGTTCCGCTATAGCGAAGCATGGTTATGTTTCCAGACCGAAAAATTGCGTCACAATGACGGCTTCCTCTTTCCCGGCGCGTGAAAGTGGCTTCTTTGCGCGCCAGTGAGCGCTCGACAAGAGATCGGGCGACTGCATCTCACCATTTGCGCTGCGTTACACTCAAACCCGGGTACGACGTTAAGATGTATCTATAATACCGCTTTGTAAAGCTCGATCTTGTGACGCCCTCAGTTCGGTTACCGAGTACATGGTGCCCAACAATGACGTACGATACGCGAATCATTCTTGAACTGAGGCCGGCAGAAATGGATGCAGCGCCTCAGGTTAGCCCCGGTCGTCGGCCGCCGCGGAGGACGAGGCGAACGCCTACGCGATTAAATCGCCGATCTGATCCTTCGTGAACGGCAGGTTCGGCATGAAGCTTGGGCGCCCGCGGCGCTGTTCAACCCGGACTTGGCGCCCGGAAACTTCTGACTATAGGCATTGATTGAAGAGATCCGTGCATCCGCACGCTGGTCTGAATTCTGCAATTGCAGATCTACGGCTTCTGCGGTGGGCCAACTGTCGGCGGACGGTAGAAAGGCAGCCAGCCACGCGGGCCCGACACGTGCGTACTCCTTCGTCAAATCCGGCCCGAGATAGGCACCGTTACCAACGAGGGTGTGGCAGCCCATGCCATTGAAGGTCTGGAACGCGCGCTTGCCCTCACTGGCGCGATGGGAGCCATAAGTGACATATCGGGTGTCACCTGACCGCACGACTTGATGAACGAGAACGCAGACAGCACGATGAAGATCATGAGCATGACCGCCAGCACCGCGAGCGTGGCGACGCGCCTTGGCACTTCGCATCCAGCACCGTTACGCTCGCGGCTCATGGACGCCCTCGCTTTTCGGCGGTGGAGGGATGATTCTCTTGGACGTCCTGCGCGGAATTGACGCCCCTCTCCTCGGCTGTATGGCGGAACAGGATGTGCAGGCTGCTAGTGAAGGCGTAGAAGACGAACACCGTCAGCGCGGAGCCACAGATGAAATAGATCCACCATGCCGTGTGCGAAGCGGGCCAATAGGCGAATCCGCGCTTGAACGGCCAGGATAAAAGAAATGCCGCCGCACAGGCCAGCACAGAAAGCACCAGATTCGTAACCCGCTGCATTATCCGGCCCTCCATTCGCTGGATCAGCCCGCTGCCCGCCGGGCCGGTCGCCGGGTATCGATGCTGCCGTGACTTCAGGTACTTTTGGTCGCCTGCCTAGCTCGTTGCGGAAGATTGGCCTTGGCGGGCGCCCCTGTCTTTGTCCGCCAACAAAGACGACCGGTAGCGACGTCGGCATATTGGCCGCGATTAATGCCTTACTCACTCTATGGTATGAGGCGGCGGACGTAGGGGCTGGTAGGCTTGCCCAGACGAAGCTTACCGCCAGGCGCCATTCCAAATTTCATGTCCGACCGTCTTCGCGATCACACAAAACTCTTGGTGACAACATGACCAGACGTCTCGATTATCACGCTGCATCACCTGACGCGCTAACCGCCATGATGAGCGTGGAGCGCTATGCACGCGGCAGCGGCCTTGAATCCACGCTTCTTGAACTGGTGAAAACGCGGGCCTCGCAGATCAACGGCTGCGCCTACTGCCTGGACATGCACTCCAAGGACGCACGGGCTGCCGGCGAAACCGAACAACGGCTTTATACGTTGGGGGCATGGCGGGAGACACCGTTCTTCAGCGACCGCGAACGGGCCGCCCTGGCTTGGACGGAGGCAGTCACCCGTATTGCGGACGGAGGGGTTCCCGAGGCGCTCTACAGGTCCGCGCGCGAACAGTTCTCGGAGAAGGAGTTGGTCGATCTCACCATGGCGATCATCGCCATCAACGGCTGGAACAGGCTGGCGATCTCGTTCGGGGCCGAAGTGGGCAGCTACCGACCTGCGCACGCTTGAGGCATGGAATTTCTCACCCCGCGCGTATGCGAAGCACAACCATGCGATCATTCCTGCCGTTGAACTTCGGTACTGACGCCGCGTCGCGGATTGCCAAGGGCAAGGTTTGGGGCACGCCCGCGCGCGGCAAGGGCACTCGTGCCTTCGAAATCTATCGATACGATCCCGAAAGCGGCCGTGGGCCGCGGCTCGATGTCTATCATATCGACCGCCAGTCGTGCGGCCCGATGGTCCTTGACGCTCTCATCAAGATCAAGAACGAGATCGATCCCACCCTGACCTTCCGCCGGTCGTGCCGGGAAGGCGTCTGCGGCTCCTGCTCCATGAGCATCGATGGCCGCAACTGGCTGGCCTGCACCCAACCGATCGACGACATCAAGGGCCCGGTGCGGGTCTTCCCGCTTAACCATTTTCCGGTCAAGAAGGATCTGGTCGTCGATCAGCGTCACGTCGTGGCGCAGCATCAGCTCATTCAACCCTGGCTCAAGACCACGACGCCGGCTCCCGAACGCGAATGGCTGCAGTCGCCCGAAGACCGCGCCAAGCTCGACGGCTTTTACGAGTGCATTCTCTGTTTCAGCTGCACCGGCGGTTGCCCGAGCTACTGGTGGAACGGCGACCGTTATCTGGGGCCGGCGGTGCTGCTGCAGGCTTATCGCTGGCTGGTCGATTCGCGCGACGAAGCGACGGGCCAGCGCCTGGACACCTTGGAGGATCCCTTCCGATTGTATCGGTGTCACACCATCATGAACTGCACGAAA
>JAKALI010000451.1 GCA_021813195.1 Pseudomonadota bacterium | reverse complement strand
ATCGAGCTTTTCCTTTAGTGCGTGGAGATGCAGAACGTCCGCGGCCGCGTAGGACAGTTGCGCGTCGGTCAAGTTTGCCGCCCCCCAATCGGAGCTTTGCTGCTGCTTGGATAACTCAAGACCGAGCAGCTCCATGGCGAGATCCTTCAAGCCGTGCCGATCAGTGTAGGTGCGCACCAGCTTCGACACGATCTTCGTGCAATAAACCGGCATAACTCTCACGCCCAATCGGTGCTGCAAGACGGCCATGTCGAAGCGGGCGAAATGAAAGATCTTGAGCACGCTGGGATCGGCAAGCACGGCTCTCAGATTCGGGGCCGCAGGCCTGTCGCCGGTGATCTGAACCAAGTGGGCCGTGCCGTCTCCAGCAGAGAGTTGCACGAGGCAAAGGCGGTCGCGGTGGGGATTCAATCCCAAGGTTTCGGTATCGACGGCAACACTGGCGCCGAAACGGACGTGAGCCGGCAGATCACCCTCGTGTAGCGTAATGGTTGGCTTCGTCATGCAGGTCTCCCGGGACGATCCGGTTCAATGCCAGCCAAGCTCCGTTTGGCAAGGTTTAAGGCACACCATCGGATCCTATAGCGGATTCTCTGCGAATTGAGCCTCACAATCCGACTTAAGTTCAGAACCGGACGTCCGCGCACGGCGCTCCGCAAGACCGCAGCCGCGCCCCTTATAATCATGGAAAGGGTACATAGATCCCACATTCCGCCAAACACCCGATGCATCCGGGCCAGGACGAACTCGACAGAACCGCCGATCGCCCCCGCACGCTCTGCCCGGACCCCTTGAACTCTTCAACCGACCAGTGGGAGTGAAACATTTTGCGCCGGCGCATGTGGGAAGGCTGGTTCCTTTAGCGCATAACCCAGGATACGCGATTGCCCCATGACAGAACTTGGGTCTATGAGCAGGGCGACGGCCGAGGACAGAGACAGGTCTCAGAATGAACTCATTGAGGAATGTCATGACGTCCCGCCATCTGCAAAATCTCGAAGCGGAAAGCATTCACGTTTTTCGGGAAGTCGCTGCGGAATTCGAGCGGCCCGTCCTGCTCTATTCCGTTGGCAAAGACTCCTCAGTCCTGCTGCATTTGGCCCAGAAGGCCTTCCACCCGGCTCGCATCCCCTTCCCGATCCTGCACATCGACACGACCTGGAAGTTCCGCGAGATGATTGCCTTCCGCGATCGGATGGCTGCGCACGTCGGGGCGCGTCTCATCGTGCACACGAACACGGAAGGGCTAGCTGCTGGATTTCGACCGTTTGGTCCGACCGCCAAGACCTACACAGACGTTATGAAAACGGAGGCCTTGCGTCAGGCCCTCGCTGCCGGGCGCTTCGATGCCGCCATTGGCGGTGCGCGCCGCGACGAGGAAAAGTCACGCGCTAAGGAGCGCATCTTTTCCGTTCGTAGCGCGCAGCAGCGGTGGGATGCCCGCTCCCAACGCCCTGAGTTGTGGAATCTGTATAATTGCCGCCTTGCTGCCGGACAGACCATGCGCGTCTTTCCGCTTTCCGATTGGACCGAACTTGATGTCTGGCAATACATCAGACAGGAGGACATTCCCGTTGTCCCGTTGTATTTCGCCGCTGAGCGGCCGATCATCGAGCGCAACGGCATGATCATCGTCGTCGACGATGATCGACTGCCGCTTGAGGACGGCGAAATGCCACGCTTGGAGCGGGTCCGCTTCCGCACGCTGGGGTGCTATCCATTAACCGGAGCCGTGCGCTCAAGCGCCCAAACCTTGGACGAAATCATCGCCGAACTTTCCCATTCTCGGGTTTCGGAGCGTCAGGGCCGCGCCATCGATCGCGACGAGAGCGCCGCTATGGAAAAAAAGAAGCAGGAAGGATATTTTTAATGTCGAACCTCGGGTCCGACCACGTCATGAGCCCATGACGAATGTGCACGAGAGTTGCTCTGGGGCGCCGCCGGCGGCGCACCGTGCATCCGAAGAGCTGCCGTTATTGCGTATCCTCACCTGTGGCAGTGTCGATGACGGCAAGAGCACGTTGATTGGACGTCTACTCTACGAGACCGGCCGCATTCCTGCCGACACGCTCCATGCCCTCGAGCAGGATAGCCGCAGCTTTGGCACCACGGTGGGGTCATACGAATTCGCTCTGCTCGTCGATGGCCTGCAGGCCGAGCGCGAACAAGGCATCACAATCGACGTCGCCTATCGCTACTTTTCGACGGTGCGGCGCAAATTCATCGTCGCCGACACGCCAGGGCACGAGCAATACACGCGCAACATGGCGACAGGAGCCTCGCGCTGCGATCTCGCCATCCTGCTCGTCGACGCACGCAAAGGCATCATCACGCAAACACGGCGACACACCTTCATCGCCCAACTGCTGGGGATCAAAAACTTCCTCCTCGCCGTCAACAAGATGGACCTTGTCGGCTTCGATCGCGATCGATTTACCGAAATCGAAGCGGGTTATCGTGCCTTTGCGGGCAAGCTGGAATTGACGAATGTCACTGCGATCCCGATCTCGGCGCTGGCCGGCGATAATCTCGTCGCGCGCAGCTTGCAGACACCCTGGTATGATGGCCCCACCGTACTGGAACACCTGGAGTCTGTGGATATCGCGACGCCTGCGGATGGGTTGCGCCCGTTCCGCATGCCCGTTCAGTGGGTCTGCCGCCCCGACCTCGACTTTCGCGGGTATGCCGGCACCGTCGCATCAGGCCGCATCAAGCCTGGCGATGCCATTATGGCGCTGCCCGCGCTCGCGACAGGCAACGTGAGCCGCATCGTAACCTTTGAAGGTGATCGCGATGACGCCGGTCCAGGCCAGTCAATCCTTCTGACGCTCGACCGTGAGATCGACGTCGCACGTGGTGACGTGCTGTGCGCACCGACTGACACGCCGGATGTGGCCGACCAGTTCACCGCCCATATCGTTTGGATGAGCACGGCCCCGCTGCTCAAGGGCCGGCCCTACCTGATCAAGCTCGCCACCCAGCAGACGACGGCCCAGGTCAGCGAGATCAAACATCTGATCAGCATGGACACGCTCGAGCCACTGGCGGGCCGGCGAGTCGAGTGCAACGAAATTGCTCTGTGCAACATTTCTCTTAGCCGTCCGCTGGTCCTGGAACCTTATGACGCGAACAAGACCCTCGGCGGCTTCATCCTCATCGATCGGACGAGCGCGGAAACGGTCGGCGCGGGAATGATCCGGCACAGCTTGCGACGGGCCCACAATATCCAGTGGCAAGCGTTGACGGTCACACGCGCGCAACGCGAACAGCTCAAGGGCCATCGCGGCTGTTGTTTATGGTTCACCGGACTGTCGGGCTCTGGCAAGTCGACCGTCGCCAATCACCTGGAGAAGCTGCTGTCTGCGGAGGGCATCCATACGTACATTCTCGATGGCGATAACGTGCGGCATGGGTTGAACCGGGACCTTGGTTTTAAGGACGCGGATCGCGTGGAGAATATCCGCCGCGTTGCAGAAGTCGCCAAACTTATGGTCGACGCCGGTCTGGTGACAATCGTATCATTCATCTCGCCATTCCGCGCCGAACGGCAATTCGCCCGCGAACTGTTCGATCAGGGTGAATTTCTGGAGATCTTCGTGGACACGCCCCTTGAGGTGTGTGAACGGCGCGATCCCAAGGGGCTGTATCGCAAAGCGCGCGCGGGCGAGATCACCAACTTCACGGGCATCAGTTCGCCCTACGAGCCCCCGCTCAACGCTGAATGTCATCTGCATGCTGCCGAGGCGGCACCGCAAGTTCTCGCTGATGCCGTTCACAGCGAACTCGTCGCTCGCGGCCTGATCCCCGCCCGGTGAGCGCCAAAGCCACGCGACGTTAAAATCCGCGGGCGGTGCATCGGCATACTGCGCGTGAGCAGGAGCTAACGAGCCAGGCTTTCGCTGAAGCTGGTTCAATCCGTTCAGAATGCGCGATCGCGTTCCACTCGCGATCGCGTTCTTGCGAGTTTAGAATGCCCCAGGCGATCCGTCTCGGCCAGCCGACGCGATGCGTCTTGCGAAGCTCCAATGCTTCGGCGCGTTTTCCCGGCATCACCGCCACCTGCGCGCCCTGAAAAGCCAGAGGCCAAGCGTGCGGCGATTCGTGCAGCGGCGCGCGTCTTCCGGCGCGATGGCGCCCCAGAGGCCCGTGCGTGCGGCGATACGTGTGTTGGTATTTCCGGGGACGGGCGCGAGGGGCGCCGTCGCCCATAACATTCCATAATGCGCGCGTGCAGCTCAATTGGTGGCGTGCTGAGGGTGCGCCCACCGCGCGCCACGCCACACAGACACGTCACACGGCCCCGTCAACTCTTCAGAGATTGCGAGATGATGGGAGCAGATCACATCGCAGATTTTTGGTCGGAGCGGCGGGATTTGAACCCACGACCCCCAGTCCCCCAGACTGGTGCGCTAACCAGGCTGCGCTACGCTCCGACTTCGGCCCTCCTTATGTCTGCTCGAAAGCGCGCGGTCAACGCCTC
>JAKALI010000450.1 GCA_021813195.1 Pseudomonadota bacterium | reverse complement strand
GGAATGAAGACGTCGGCGCGCGTTTCGCCTTCTGTGCCCGGCGTTGCGAGGAGAACGAGCGGAATAGCGACATCGGGTGGCTTCAGACCGGTGTTGAAGGACGAGAGCCAGACAAGGCAGTCCCCCTCGCCATCGGCGATCATGCGCGTGAGAGCAAATCGGGACGCGTCGTGCTGCGGGCCGTCGTTGCCATAGCGAACGCGCAGCGGATAACCCGTCTGCCATGCGCACACGGACGCCGCAGAGGCCGACCCTTCGCTTCCGCCGAGTGATAGACCCGCCGCGCGGCCGGTCTGGTTTAAGTCCTTCACGAGTTCACAAATCGCGTGGACGAGGAGATCCGCGTTCGCAAACTCGAATGCGGCGGGGGCCCACACGAAGACCGGGTAGGAAGCAGCCCGCAGTCGATCGGCCAGGACGCGTAAGGTCTCGATCGGCACGCCCGCGATCGCATGGGCCGTAACTGGCGCACCATGGAGCAACGCGCGCAGCGCTGAGATGACCTCGCCCGTCTGGTCGTTCGGACACGTCAACGTGTCGACCGTGCCGATCCGCGGACCAGTGGCTTCGGTCGCCGCAAGGCCCGAGCCGATGAACACAACGTCGCGCTTGGGTGCAGGGTGTGCAAACATCGTGGCAGCCGGTGTGACGACACGTTCAAAAAAGCGCGGCTGCGACTTGGCGATATCGCTGGCGACGATAACGAACATGTCGGCGCGATTGCGCGCTTCCGTCAGGGTTGTCGTGATCCAGCCGCTGGTCTGCAAAACCCGATAGTTGCGAAACAGTGCGTCACTGAGGGCGTGATCAACCGCCCCCTTCGTCTTGTCAGCGAGGGCGAGGACAGCCCGCACGCCGTCAACGTCCGTACCCAGTCCCCCATACAGGGGCAGTTTTGCGCTGCCGATGATGCGGGCAGCTTCCCGGATCGCTTCCAGATGGCTGACCTCGGCGCCGCGGATCCTGGGCCGTGTGGCCGGCAGCACGCGCTCAAATCCGGCGCGCGCTTTCTCGCAGCCGTGTTTGGCCACCTCCAACCCGAGCTGCGTGCGGCGAACCGAGAGATCGTCACATAAAATGCCACAGAAGGGGCAAGGCACATCATCTGTTATGGCGACCCCGGCTGCGGGGGCGTCGCATTCAGGCATCATGAGATCCGGTCTCGTTCTTTGGTAGGAGGCGCACAAAAGCACGCGTTGGGCGTCGACACAACATCCTGCGGGCATGTGGCGGTCGTCTGGGCAGGCGGCCAAAGCGCGCATTCGCCAAAAATCGACGGCGTAGAGAGCATTGCGGGGGACGCATGGCCTCAGTATTGTCCCCGCCCGGCGCTAGAAAACAACACACGCCGGAAAACTGGAGAGAAACGCAATGATGAGACTGCTGATGGGCCTGCTCGCCCTCGCGTTGATGGCACCCGCCGCAGCGCAGGCGCATGGCCCCACGCGCCAGAAGGTCATTTCGAAGATCGAAATTGATGCCCCGGTCGACAAGGTCTGGGAAGTGGTCGGCAACTTTCAGGACATGAGTTGGCACCCGGCGATTGCTAAAACGGAGGGGCAGGGTGGCAATGAGCCGGGAGCGACCCGCGTGCTGACCCTTGCCAAAGGTGGCACCATTGCCGAAAAACTCACGAAGTATGACCCGGAAACCCGCTCGCTCGCGTACGAGATTACGGAGGTTGATGTCGCTGTTCTCCCTGTGACGAACTACAGCGCGCAAATGGCCGTCACCGGTACCGCTGAAAAGTCCATTGTGGAATGGCGCAGTGCATTCTATCGCGGGTTCGTGAACAATGATCCGCCGCCGGAGCTGTCGGATGAAGCTGCGGTTGCTGCCATTACCGGGGTTTTCGAGACGGGTCTCGGCGCGCTGAAGACCAAGCTTGAGAGCAAATGACGATCAAGCGTAACGGGGGCGGGTGTGCGTTCCGTCCGCTTCCTCAGCGGTCGTCATGGTCCGACCGGGATAGGACGTGCCGGCGGGCTGCCCGCGCGATGGCGGCCCACCTGATATGCGGCGCGATCGGTTTAGGCACATGGAGCGCTCCCAGCCGGGCCGTCTCCGAGGCGGTCGGCCTAGAGGCCTTTGTCACCAGCCAGTCGGCTGAGAGCGTCACAGTCCTGGACTTGGTCTCCGGTCGAGCGATTGGGGAAATCAAAGTGCCGGGACGTCCGGCTGGCGTTGCGCTCGCGCCCGATGGTCAGACTGTTTATGTCACCGCGCCCGAGGCAAAGGACGTGGTTGTGATCGACGCGCAAGCGCGTAGCGTGCGCGCACGCGTACCGGCTGGTGAGGGCCCGCTTGGTATTGCGGTGCACCCGACGGATGGCCGCGTTTTTGTCGCCGACTGGTACGAGCACCGCGTGCTCGTGATCGATCCGAAAAGTCTGACCGTGTCGGGGCGTGTCGCGGTCGGGCAATCGCCATCCGGTGTCGCCGTGACCCCGGACGGGGCCTTGATCGTCACTGCGGACCGCGACAGCGATCAGGTGTCCCTGATTGATGCAGCAACCTTGACCGTTGTGGGCACCGTCCCAACTGGCGGACGGCCATTCGGCGTCACCATCGATGCCGACGGCGGACGGGCCTACACGGCCAACGTCAAGACAAACGACGTCACAGTCGTCGATTTGAAATCGCGATCCGTCGTGGGCACAGTCGCGGTTGGTGCGCGCCCCTATGCCGTTGCGCTTGCCCAGGGCCGAATCTTCGTCACGAACCAATATGCGAGTTCCGTTTCCGTGCTCGACGCGACGGCACTCAAAACGGTGGGCACGATCGCCACCGGGGGCTATCCGGAGGGTATCGAGGCGGATGTAGACGGGCGATTTGTTTATGTTGCCTGCTGGGATGCCGATACGGTCGACGTCATCGACGCTCTGACATTGAAGGTTGTCCGCAGTCTGTCCGTTGGCAGCGGCCCACGCGCGTTCGGGCGGTTCCTGCGACAGACCTCAAACACAGGCATTCAACCTTAAATCTTTGCAATCCGGCGGTTAGGGGCTGACCGGCACGGCGTGCGTGGGTAGTGTGGCGGATGGCGGTCTGCCGCGGCGTGCCGTACGTTCATGGGGCAGCTGCCACTGGTTGTTGCGCCAGCGCGCTCACTGGAATTAGAAAGTTGACCGCACCGGTTCGGCTTTGCCAGCCGGGTCCAAAGGAGGAAAACGATCAATGTTGCGCATGATGTCCGGTTTGATTGCTGGCCTGATGATGGTCTTGCCCACGGGTGTGGTGGCCGCCGGTGAACAACCCAATCCCGTCGACTTGCTCTTCAATGCGCGTCATTTGGATCTCGTGCCCAAGGGCATGAGCGTAAAATACAAATACGAGCACGCCGTTTCTGACGAAAAGCTGCTTGGGGCGCCGTTTTCCGACGATATCAAGATCGATGTGACCGATGTGACCGATTCCAAGCAGAGTGTTGTCAACGTCACCGTGTTTACGGGTGAGCGGCAGCGCCCGATCCAGAACTATGACGGCCTCACGATCAATCCCGTATTCATCTGGTTCCTTGACAAGAGCGTTGACACCTACCGGCTGCTGTCCGGCGGCAATCAGATTTATCTCAAGGGCCGCTTCCGCGACGCATTCATTGATAAGGCTACGGTCGAGAGCATTGAAATACCATACAACGGTAAAACTGTTGCTGCGCACCGGGTGACCGTCGTGCCGTTTGATGGCGATCCGAATGCCAATAAAATGCAGGGTTTCGAAAAATCCAAATTTACCATCGTGGTGAGCAAAGAGGTTCCCGGCTATTTCGTGCAGTTCGACTCGGAGATTTTCAGTTCGCAGGCGGGCACGGGCAAAGTGCAGGATAAGATCGTTCTTGTTAGCGCGGAGGGTAAATGATGCTGTGGCGAACTCTAGGCGCTTGCTTCCTGCTTTCCGCAGGCTTGGCGGTCGCAACTGTGGCCCAGGCGGATGAAGATCTCGAGGCGGCGTTCACCAACGACTATCCGACCTACGCCCGCGCTGATTATGTCTTTGGCTGCATGCAGGTCAACGGCAACAATCGTCTGGCACTGGATCGGTGTTCGTGTTCGATTGATGTGATTGCCACGATCCTCCCCTACGAGGTCTACCAGCAGGCCGAGACGATCATGGCTGTGCGCCAACGTGGAGGTGAGAGCGTTGCACACTTGCAGAACCCTGCCTCGCAGCGCATCGTCCATGAACTGAAAATGGCGCAGATCGAGGGCGAAATTCGCTGTTTCTAACCGCTGGTCTGTGTGCCCGGCAGCCGAAACATAAAGCAACGGGCGCTTCAGGACGAAGCGCCCGTTCTTTTTTGAAACTGCAAGTCGAGCGTGCCAATTTGAATGCAGTGCATGCAGTCGGTATAACCGCGAACCCGTCACGACCCTTTCGGAGCGGTGCGGCGGTCCGACCCCGTGAGAGCGGCGGACCATCGACGGGTGTCCTCGAGTCCACCCTCCCCGTCCGGTGCGAACCGGAGGGGACACGCACCCGCACCCC
>JAKALI010000449.1 GCA_021813195.1 Pseudomonadota bacterium | reverse complement strand
CCGATCTAGAACTACGCTGTGGCTATATTGGCCACCTTCTCCAGGCGCGCGAGATTTCCTGCACTGCCTCAAGCGCGGAAAATAGTATTGAGCCACTTGCGATACGGCTTGATCGGAACCTCCTGGCATTCGCCTCTAGGAAAGACAGTTGCCGCGCGGCGAGATTTTGAAAACACTAGAGCTGGTTAAGGTGCCTCGACAGTCTTAAAGAAGAGGTTAGGCCGTTCAGCATAGATGCGATGGCCTGCGCCTGGGACACAGACCAAGGTAGCGGCTTCTTCGCTTGGATAAGCGGGGCGCTCGGCCGCAATCGAAGCCCGCGCCCAAGTCGGCGCGAACCACCAGCCGTCAGTTCACACAGTTACTGCTTGTGGGTCACGGTCGCCGGAATGTGGTTGAGCTCTTCGCAACCCGTCGGCGTGACGATGACGGTGCCGCCGATGTTGACGCGATGGTAACCGATGCAAGCATTGGGCTCAAAGGCAAAGACCATTCCGGGCTGCAAAATGGCCTCGCGCTCGTGGGCCCTCATGGGAGCCATGAAGCGCACTCCGAGATCCACCTGATCTTTGTTGACCTGCGTGCGGCCGGCGAGAAAATGTGGACCGAGCGAGTGCACGAGCGGCGTGTACCCCCAACATCCGGCCGATTTGTGCGGCTCCTCCATCGCGGCCAGCAGATCGGCGAATGTTATTCCCGGCTTCAGCGCCTTGATGCCGGCGTCGTAAGACGCGCGCGCGATCTTTTCGAGCTTGCGGTTAGTGTCATCGAGCGGCTCGAGCGCGACCGTCATCTGCACCTGAACCTCCTGGTTGCCGCACAACGGCATCAGTTCGGCCTGCATGAGGTCGCCGCGTTGCATCACACGTGGGGCTTCGCCGGTCGTCGTCCAACGTGGCGGCCCCCACGACAGGGTATGCGGACCGGAATTGAGGACGATCATCGGATAGCGCAGCCCGATGCCGAACCGTAGCATTTCACGGGTGGCCTCAGAGAAGACCACTTCCTCGCCCACTCCGGGCGCGGTAACTTCGGCGATTACCTTGCAAGCCGCCTCGGCTGCGCGCGCCGCATATCGCACCTGCGCGAGCTCCTCGTCGCTCTTAATCAGCATCAGGTGGCTGAACTCCTCGGAGATGTCCTCGCATTTCGCCTGGGGTAGCGCGGCGGAAAATTCATTCCAGAAGTTGGCTGGGATTGCACCGTAAATTTCGGTCGGCGCCTGCGACGATAGACCGACGATGCCAAGACGGCTCTCAGCCAAGTGTTTCTCACGAAAAATATCGGCGACGGCGGCGCCAGTCGTGGCCACGCGATAATCGCTCACCCACAACTTTGCACCGCGCTCCTGCGACCAGCGCGCGCGCATCACCCGAAGGTGTGCCCAGGTGATGACAACCGGCTCGCCCTCCAGCGGAAAGACCACGCAACCTTCATTGTAGTCGTCGCTGACGTAAGTCTCGTACATCTCGCGGGAACGGAAGCCCGCAACCAGAAGGCCGTCCAGATTGCGCTTGCGCATCAACTCGCGGACCCGCGTCCAGCGGCGATCACGCTCGGCAAGCGATAGGATCGGTGGCGTGGGATTGGTCATGATTCACTACTCCGATAATTGTACCCGAATGTTACTTCAACGTCTTTGCCTGCGCAGTCAGCTGTTCCGGGCTCGGGTACTTCCGCATGACGAACACCACAATCGCGGCACACCAAGACGCGACCGCGGCGGTGAAAAAGACACCGTGGAGGTCCCAATGAAGCGAAATAAGCAACCCTCCAATCAGTGAACCGGCGATCGCGCCGGTGCGTCCAATGCCGAGGGCCCAGCCAAGGCCGGTCGATCGGATATACGTCGGGTAATAGGAACCAGCCAGCGCATTCGCCCCCTGCGTCCCGCCAATTGAGTAGAGGACGCCGGCAACGAAGATCAATGCAATGACCAGTGCGTAGGGCATCTTAGCGTTAATCGTGGTCAGTGCCGCGAGCGAAATCCCGGCAAGGATGTAGCCGGCAGTTAACACCCAATAGGGATTGAAGCTGTCCATAAGACGTCCGGCCAGCAGGCAACCGACGATGGCGCCGAGCTGGATCGTTGCGGTCGCCGCAACAGCGCGTGAGACCGAGATGCCTGCCGAATGGATGACCATCGGCATCCAGCTTGCGAGCAGGAAGGTGATGAACAGGCTGAAGAAAAAGATGATCCAAATAAGGATCGTCCCAGGTTTCCGACCTCCGGTAAACAGATGCTTGACGGGAACGCCCGCGTCCGCCTTTTCGGAAACGACGAAAGTGGCACCGTCGAAGGATTGCCCGCGCACGATCTTGGACAACGTGCGCGCAATCTCTGGACTGCGGCTGCTGCCGTGCAGGATCAGTAGGCGGACCGATTCGGGCAGCGCAAAGTACAGCACCGGCAGCAGAAGGATCGGAATGGCGCCGCCAACGTAGAAGACGGATTGCCAGCCCCAGATGGGTAGCATCGCGGCTGACAGATAACCGCCGACCGTGGCTCCGATGGTGAAGCCGACGAAAACGATGGCGACCGTCGTGGCGCGCATCTTCCGAGGGAAGTAGTCGACGCTCAGCGAGACTGCATTGGGCATGGCTCCGCCAAGGCCGCAGCCGGTCAGAAACCGCATTACCAGCAGGCCGTCAATTGTGGTGCACATTGCGGTGCCGATGGAGAAGATGCCAAAAAGCGTCGTCGTTATAAGGACGAGCTTCTTGCGGCCGAAGCGATCGGCGAGCGGTCCGAAGATGCATGCGCCGGCGATCATGCCGATGAGGCTTATGGCGAACACCCACGCCATCGAAGGGCGATCGATGTGCAAAGATGGAACAAGCGAAGGTGCCGCATAGCCGAGCGCTTGCGTGTCGTAACCGTCGAAGAACAGAACGGACATGCAAAGCACCAGCGTCAGGTATTGAAACGCACCGATTTTCGTACCGTCGATCAGTTTGGTCACATCCACTGTCCGCGCTGCAGCGCGGTCCAATTGTTCCCTCCCCGATACCGTAGAACCCGAGCCCTGACTAAGATCTATTGCCATGACAAAGTTCCTATTGTTCGATATCGAATTATTCGATATCGAACATCAAGGTACTAAAGCTTGTCAAGCCTGCGCAGGCAGTTGCGCGGGCCGCGCGGTTTTTCTATCGCACTCTTGATGGTCACGGCGTACCCGCAACGCTGTTGGCGCCGTCTTTCACGCCGTCTTTTGCAAAACGGGCTTGTCATGAATAAGCGAAAAATGAGACCGCAGAATGCGTTCAACAATCGCACGCGGGCGACTGCAATCACTAAAGAGCTAACCGGGGCGCAGCCAACAGTTTCCGCAGCGTATATGATTCGCGCAACTTATCTTGCCTTCACGCGCGTACTGCAAAAACGAATGGAAGCATACAAGTTGACCACCCCGCAGTGGTATTTCATACGGGAGATCTGGATCGAAGAAGGGTTGAACCAGCGCGAATTGAGCGCGCGGGTCGGAACGGCGGAATCGACCACCGTAAGTGCGCTACGGGTTCTCGAGCGACGGCGCCTAATTTATCGCGAAACGACACCTGCCGACCGCCGTTCCAGCCGCGTATATTTGTCGGAGGCAGGCAGGCGCCTACGCGACGACGTGCTACCGATCATTCGCGCTGTCAACGACGCAGCTACTGACGGGTTACCTAAACGGGATATTGTCCATCTCGAGCGGACGCTCGCACATATCCGGCGGAACTTGTGGCGCAATCTGGTGGATTCTGTTGACGAACTGCCAAGCAGAATCCCCGGTTCGATGCGATAGTTCTCGAAAATATGGATCGATCAGCCCCACCCAGACGTCCAGAAAACCCTGACGACGGACACGCGCCCGTGACGCTATTTATGATTTCTTGAACGACGCGTACAATTTGGTTTGGCTGTGGAGAGCCGACCATGCGACATCTGCGCGTATTTGCAGAATGCTGAAACTTCGGCACCTGGATCCAGCAAGTATGCCTTACTTGTGTTCCGCGCTCATCCAGGCGGCGGTTCATCCGACGACGCTCGATCGACGAACGATCAATAAGCGGTCGCGCGTATTGTGGTATGTCGAAGATGTAAAGCTACCGTCAGAGCCGCTTAAGAAATTCATTAAGCGCAAGGGCGGCATCAATGCCTGCGCCGCACGCTATAGCCGCAGTCAGCGCCAGCGACCTTGACCAAACCTTGGGTTTGCGCGCCATCGCAATGAAACCTGAGCCGCCCCCGTTGAAGTGCTCCGTCTCGAAGTATGTGATTTTGCATTAAGGAGGACCGATATGCCGAGCAAGCGATACAAACCGGAGTTTCCCGTCTAAATTGGTCCAAATCTTCAAAGCAGACCAAACATGCATTAGGCCCTCATCTCGCCTGGTACATATGTGGAACGGCCCCGAGAGCAAGTGCTTTTTACAGATGTATCACCATCGTGGGACGGTGCGGTCATATGTACGGCCTGTTAGCGCGGTTTTGACCGCTGGCC
>JAKALI010000448.1 GCA_021813195.1 Pseudomonadota bacterium | reverse complement strand
GCTCGCCCAACGCGATGTCCTGCACTTGCTCAAACTCGTGCGCAAATCCGAGCGCAAGAGCCAGCCGCGTGGATTGTACCGGGCTGCATCTCGCAAGCGGCGCACAGACGCACCGGCAGAGACAACCTCTCAAGCCGGCCCGCAGCAGCCGCCACCCTTACCTGCGCCTGTTGGCATGCCGAGCGCATCGCCTGAGCCGGAGGCGCCGTCAGCGGCCATCCCGCCGCTGCCTGGCGTTGCTGTACCGCCCGCGCCCTCACGGGCTGCAGGAAATGGGGCTTCGCCTGCCGATGATGCCGCTCGTCCACGCACCAAGCCGCACAAGCTTCCCGTTCGACACGTGGTGCCGCCCCTGCGCCAAACACCGCGCGGCGCGCCGCCTGATGTGCCGCCAACGCCGTTGCCGGCAACCCCCGTTCCGCCGCCCCTCGCGGCCGCCGAGGGGCCCAGCGGTTTGGCGCCGAACATGGCGGCGTTCGTCAGCGCTCCTTTTGCGAGCATCTTTGACGGCGGCGCACGCGATTCGTCGGATGTGGTCACAGGAAATTTGCATCCGCTTGAGGCCCCGCCGATATCGCCTGGTGGGTCAAATCCCGGTCTGCAAGGCGATTGGGCGACAGCCTTGGCTGACGATAATAGTGCCGGGACGGCGCGAGGGTATCCGGTCCCCAAGGGAGGCTCTCTGCCCGGCACCCCGTCGCCTGGCGACGACGGACGGCCAGTCTCACATGAGGCGCTCTTCGTTCCCTCAGAGCAACTCGCGTTTTCGAAGACCGCGCATTCGGAACATCCAGCTGCAGCGGCGCCAGTTGGGGCCCCATCCGATAGCCACCGGGGTTCTTATCAGCCGCGTCCCATCGTTGAACCACCGCCGCTCTCAGTCTTACGGCCAACCGCGGCCACGGCGGGAGCCAGAGACCATGGAAACGGAGCTGCAGTGGAAGCTGCAGAACAGGCGCCAGGGTCGTCCCCGCCCCCGCGCGATGACGCGCTGGCGGCGAGGTATGAGAAGTTGCCGCCTAACATTGCCGCGAGCCTTCAACGGCTCGCAGGTGGCACGAGACCGCGCCCCTCGATTCCACCCATTCGCCCAACGGCAAAGCACGGAAACGGCCACGGAGGTAACGGTTAGCCCGGGCCGCATATCATGATGTGTCGAGCGGATTGTGCCGCTTTGGCTGCGGGTGCCGCAGGGTTCAACAATGGCCGGCGTCGGAGACCAGGAACGAGGCGTTCACGCCGATCTTTGCTAACGCGCGTTCATATTTCACGTCGAGATCCGGTTCGAAAATGAGGTCGGCGTCGGCTGGGCAGTTGAGCCAGCCGTTGGCTTGAATTTCGCTTTCGAGTTGGCCGGCTGACCAACCTGAGTAGCCGAGTGCGATGATAGCACGAGTTGGTCCGCGACCTGACGCCATCGCCTTGAGAATGTCGATGGTCGCCGTCAGGCTGATCCCACCGGCGATCTTGAGTGTCGAGTCGCTCGCGTGATAATCGGAAGTATGCAGAACAAATCCTCTGCCAGTCTCGACGGGGCCGCCGATGTGGACTTGGCGATCGAGGATGTCGGCTGATATGCCGTCCTCTGCGCCACGCGGAACGATGCCCAACCGATCCAGCAGGTCGGGGAAGCTGATGTGCGTCGCGCGATGATTGATAATAAGTCCCATGGCGCCGGTCTCGGAATGGGCACACATGTAGATGACGGATTTGGCAAACCGCCTATCCGTCATGATCGGCATGGCAATCAGCAGCTGGCCCTCAAGCGTCGCGCCTGGGCTCGACCTACGCTTGGACTTGAACGTCGTCATCTTCTACATGTACCGCGACATGGTCTGATCTGGGAAGATGTCTGCGATCGAATTTGTGTCCCGATCGCAAAATTGGGGCAAGAGCTGCATTCTGCGCTCGTGGACAGCTGCTGGTCCGGCGCATCTGTTTACGATTGAGATCAGGGTTTCAACCGGGAGGCATGAGTGCACGTGCTGCCAACCCATTCCATCGCATTGATAGGCGCAATTCTCCTTGCATTTTCGGCTCCAATGCCCAGCCCTATGTCCAGAGGCGCCGACGCAGCGGGGACCACCCTCGATCTCGCAAGTGAGTGGATTGAAGGACATAAGAACCGCGTTCGGTTGACGGCGGCGTCGGCCCCAGGGGGAAGTCTGCTCGCCCCGCCCGGTTCACCTGTCGCATTTGTCGAAATCGAGTTGGCGAAGGGTTGGAAGACGTACTGGCGCAATCCGGGACCAGCCGGCGGCTTGCCGCCCACATTCGATTTGTCGGGATCCAGTAACCTCAAATCGGCCGAAGTGCTCTACCCCGTGCCCACCGTGCTGTCGGATCAGGCTGGCGACGTCATCGGCTACAAAGACAGCGTCACATTCCCGGTCTTGCTGGTGCCGTCGGATGCTTCCAAGCCGATGGCATTGAAACTCGCGGCACATTACGGGATCTGTGAGACGGTCTGTGTGCCCGTCAGCGTCGATCTTACGCTAACCCTGCCGCCGACCACGCTGCCGGAAGCCGGGCCTGAAGCGCGTGCCTCACTCGAGCAGGTGCCGCGCCGTTCGGCCAATTTGCGGCCATCTGATCCGCGTGCAGTCGAATTGGAGGGCATAGCCTCCGTCGGCACTTCGAAGGTGCGCTTGGTTGCCACCTATCCCGGCGGTGCTGACGAACCGCGCCTCTTTCTTGATGCTCCAGATGGGCGCTTTGTTCCACTGCCGACGGTTGCGTCCATTGATGGCGAGCGCGTGACCTTCTTGACTGATTTCGGCGATGCCGCTGCCCTCGATGCTGTGCGCGGGCTGAAGCTCACGGCCACACTCGCGAGTTCCACAGGTCACGCTGATCATACCTTCGTCATCGACTGAAGCTCCGGAGCCGTATAGAACGGCGTTTGCGCGCGCTTTCTGGAGATGCACAGATGACAATCAAAGTGGGAGATCGGCTTCCCGACGCCAAGTTCATGACGCTTGGGCCCGACGGTCCCAAGGCCCTCACAACATCGGAGATTTTCTCCGGACGCAAGGTCGCGCTGTTCGCTGTTCCCGGTGCGTTTACGCCCACCTGTCATCTGCAGCACCTGCCCGGCTTTCTCGCGCGCGCAGAGGAATTGAAGGCGAAGGGCGTCGACACGATCGCTTGCACGGCGGTCAATGACGTGTTCGTCATGGACAGCTGGGCCAAGGCGACGGGGGCGGACGGGAAGATTTTGATGTTGACCGACGACAGCGCAGACTTCGCAAGAGCCATTGGCCTCGATATCGATCTCAGCCACGTCGGGATCGGGCTTGGTGTGCGCTCGAAGCGCTATGCGATGCTGGTCGACGATGGGGTCGTCAAGGCGCTGAATGTGGATGAGAGTCCACCCGCTCACGATAAGTCGAGCGCCGCAACGCTGTGCGCCGTGATTGACGGCATCCTTTGACCTCGCCTCACAGTCCGTCGCGAATGTGACGTGGCCAGTGCCACGGAGCGATCAAGATCAGATCGAAGTCAATCTCGTAGGCGCGATAGTCAGGATGACGTGCGAGCCAGAGTTCGCCAGCCCTGCGGATCCGTTCGCGTTGACGGGGTGCGATGGCCGCGTGGGCGTCGTCATCGCGCGTGCTGGGTCTTCGTTTGACCTCGATGAATACGAGCCGTCGACCGCGTGAGGCGATAATATCGACTTCCCCACGCGGGCTCACCCATCGCCGCGCCAAAATCCGATACCCCGACAGCCGGAGGATGAGACAGGCCATCGCCTCGGACCTCCGGCCGCTGCGTTCGCGTTGTTGCCGCACGGCGCGGTCGGCGTCGCCGGAAGCAGGATCAGTCGCCCGCTTTGTCATGGCGCCTTCGTCCGTAGTTTCAGGCCAATCTCGTAGACGCGCGCTTTGGGAACCTTCAGCGCCTCGGCCACGAGACGGGACGCATCGCGCAAGCTCGAGGCTTCCATGGCCTGCGCGAGTGCTGCTGCGATCTCGGCCTCGCTTGCCGATGAACTTTCCGGGGGGCCGATAATAAGGACCATTTCGCCGCGCGCCGGGGTTTGCGTGACACGTCCGGCGAGGTCGTCCAAAGGGCCGCGCAGCACCTCCTCATGGAGCTTCGTCAATTCGCGCGCTAGTGCCGCTGGCCGTGGACCGAGGCCCTGCGCGAGGTCGAGCAACGACTGCGTGATCCGCTGCGGCGCTTCGTAGACGACGATGGTCATGGGCACACTCGCGAGATCCGCAATACGGGCCTGGCGTGCACCGGGACGCTGGGGCAAAAACCCGGCAAAGAGGAACTGGTCGGTCGGCAGTCCCGCGACGCTCAAGCCTGCCAGCAGGGCGCTGGGGCCGGGAATGGCAAAGACCCGGTGGCCCGCCTCCAGAGCGGCGACGGCGAGTTTGTAGCCGGGGTCGGATATCAGCGGCGTTCCGGCGTCGCTGATGAGGGCGACCGCGCCGCCGGCGGCAAGCTGCGCAAGGATATATGGCCGTTGCTGTTCGGCGTTATGGTC
>JAKALI010000447.1 GCA_021813195.1 Pseudomonadota bacterium | reverse complement strand
AGTACTCCTTAATGACATAACCTTTGTAACCGCAACAAATAATGAAATCGTGAATGCCATGGTAGGAATACATCTTCATGATGTGCCAAAGAATCGGTTTGCCACCGACCTCCACCATTGGCTTAGGACGAACAGATGTTTCCTCGCTCAGGCGGGTGCCAAGCCCCCCTGCAAGAATAACTGCTTTCATTTAAAGGCCTATTGAAGTGATTGACGCCGAAGCGGAGCAAACAAATGCGTCAGAAAGAAGACGGCGTTCGCGCAGGTCAGCCCTGAGCAATCGAACCTTGGCGCTATGGATCATGGAATCTGACCCACAGCCATGGACCACCGCTTCAGTTAAACTCGGTTGATGGGATAGCGCGACGCGCTGCACGTAGCTGATCTGACCTACGTCCGCACCGACGGGTGTTATTATTCCCACGCAAGGTATCGCTTTAGGTCGAGTAGACGGTTTGCCTGCTGCGGATCGGCTTTGGCCTTGGCCACACTTTCGCGGACAAAGGCCCAGAGGATGCCGATGAAGAACGCGACCAGCGCTGACAGCACCACGAGCAGACTGCGATAGGGTTTGGACTTGCGGTCGGGCTCGATCGCCTTGTCCATGACTTGGACAACAGCAGAATCCTTGGCTTCGTCGATTTTGGCGAGCTCATACTGCTTGGCCAGCAGCTCGTACAACGTCTCCTGGTACTTGATATTCCGCAACAGGCCTACGTTGTCGATACCGGAGCTATCATTTTCCCGTCCATTCCCGGCCCTGCTGCCAGAAGTACCCTCGATACGGGCGAGTTCGGTCCTCAGTGACGCCAGTTCCTGCTGGGCCAGTTTTAGATCCGGATTATTGTCGGTCGCAAATGTGCGCATGGCGCCGATCTGGACTTCCTTGGCGGTGATCTGTCCACGCAGTCGGGCGGTATTTTCAATTATGGCGCGACCCTGGCCCTCGACTTGGACGAGCCCCCCTTTGTCCATAGCCTTCCGGGCCGCTTCCTCGGCCTTGGTGAGGTTATCTCTCGCCTGCTCGAACTGGCGCTCGAAGAACAGGCGGCGCTGGGAGGCCTCGGTCACCGCCAGCACGTTGGTGAGTTTGAACAGCTCGTCCACATAAGCGTTAGCCAGTTCAGCAGCGCGCTTTGGATCCTTGTCGTCAACCTCAATAGTTACGATGCCATCTTTACCGGACGTAATTGTCGTTAGTGTTTCGAGCTGTTTGCGGGTATCGGATTGATATTTCTGCCCATAGAGCTTATTGAGGTCGAAGCGCAGAATCAAATTATCCGCTACCGTGCGGCTCTTGAGCATACCAACGTACAAGTCATTGGGGCTCTTGATACCTGCGCCGCCACCGGCCAATCCGGCAAGGCCACCGAGTTGGGCCAACAATGCTGAGGAGGACGATTGTCCCTGGTGAGGGAGAATGCGTGTGGTGCCGGTGTAGATGTTGGGCAGTAGAAGGCTGATTCCGGCAGCCAAGACTGCGGCTACGATGGGCAGACCGAGGACGAGTTTCTTATGCTTAGCGAGGACGATTGCGAGATCGAGCAGGCTGATTTCGTCGTCGTCCGCTTCGGTCGATTGGCTCTCTAGCACGTAGGAAGGTTCGGTCATGTGGTCGCTAGCAGTGATAGATAAATGGAACCGATTGATCGGCCCGAGGGCGGGCCTGCTACAACTTCTTGAACGGTTGCGGGCTATGGTCGGGGCGGAGGCACCGTTCCTACATCCCCCTCGCTAGCCCTCTCCCCGAAAACGGGGCGAGGGAACTTCTTTATTGCTTGAGGACCTTGATGGCTGCGGCACCCAAGCCGAACTGATACAAAATCTGGCCGTAGTCTTTGAGCGTCTTCGTCCAAGTCGTGCGCTCAAAGTCTTCAGGCACCACGATAGTGTCGCCGGGCATCAGGCGCTCGCCGTCGAAGCTGCCCATGAGCCAGCCGGATTGGCGCTTACTGACTACCGAACCGTCAACGCGAAGTAGGTATACGTCTGCTTTGTCGCCAGTGCGGGATACGCCGCCGGCCTGGCGCAGGTAATCAGTCAGACTCTTATTCGGCTTGAACACGAACGCGTTCTCGTTATAGACCGCGCCGATGACGTTGACTGTGGACGGTCTTGAAGGCACGGCAAAGCGATCGCTGTCCTCCAGCGTGATATCCGGCAAGTCCTTGAGGCTAGCCGTTTCGTCCGGTGGCACCTCGAGCACGATGCGGCCGGTAGCCTTGACTTGGCGTAGCTTGCCGATCAGCGCTTGCTGCGCCTGCGCGTCTTGTGTCAGGCCGGCCGCCTCTTCCGCGGTGGTAACGTTCCGTGCGCGGCTGATGGACGCGCTTTGAATCTCGCGCTCGAGCCGGTTCACCGCCTCGTCCAGTTTTTTCTGCTGGTAAATCCGGTTCGATTCGCGCGTGAATTCTGATCCGAACAAATAGGCGTTCGGGCTCAGGCCGCCGACGCGCGCGACCAGTTGGCGCAAGGTTTCCCCCGGCTCGACGCGATAGATGCCCGGATTGACGAACTCGCCTTCGAGCCGCACATATTTGGTTTGCTTGGCGATAGGCACTTGGATATCGTCGACCGAGAATATCGTGACAACGTCGCCCGGTTGCAGCAGGAGATTTTGCGTTGGATCGTTCTCCAGGATCGCCTTACCGAGGTTGAACGGCACCAGCGTCGTGCTGAGGTCTTTCGGATTCATGCGCTCGATCACCGCGTAATCCCAATTGACTTCGCTGAGATTGCGCTTGATCTGATCCGAAAGCTTGGTGCCCGGAGTAATCTCTTGCTCTCCCGCCTGAGTGCCCTGGCCAACACCCAGCCCTTTCGACGCGGTCAACTTTTTCAGCGCGTTCGCGTTGGCGGTCGCCACGTCCGCGTTGAGCTGGGTATTCTGCATCGACTCGGCCACCGTCAGATCGGCATCGCGTTCCTTATTCTTCTTCAGCAGTTCGGTCACCGGAATGTCCACGCCCACGGCGCGGTTGCGCCGCAGGACGTCGGCCACGGCGCTCTCCATGCCTACCGTCTGATTCTTGTGCAACCAGTAATGGCGCGAAATCAGCGCGTCCACTTTCGGGATGAGATCCTTGACACGCATCCCCTCGCGCCACGGGAAGCGCCCCGGCTGCGCTACGTTGCCGCGCAAGGTCACTGCGTTTTCGAAGCGCGGCGTAATCGCGTAGATGGTCACCAGATCGCCGTTGCGCAGATTCGCTTGCATCCCGGCCGCGTCCAGCTTGAACTCGCCGACCTTGCGTGCCTTGTGATCGTCGATGCGCTCGACTGTGGCTTTCTGGCCGGAGGCCGTGCTCGCAAGCCCGCCGGCCCAGGCGATCAGGTCGGCCAACGTACCGTCTTTCTTGAGTTCGAAGATGGCGGGAACATTGACGCTGCCGGAGATCGCGACCAGAGAACCGACGGGCGGGATATAGATGACGTCGCCCGGCAACAGCGGTGCGTCCTTGGACTTGTCGCCGTTGATCAAGAGGTCATATAGGTCGAGCTCGGTCACGACTTTATTGCCGCGCTTCAACTGGATGCTGCGCATAGAGCCTTTCGCCGAAGGACCGCCCGCCGCGAAGATGGCGTTGACCAGGGTGCTCATGGAGCCGATGGTGTAGGAGCCGGGGCGGCGCGCCTGGCCGACCACGAACACCTGGATCGAGCGCAGCTGGCCCAGACTCACGGTTAGGTCGAAATTGCGGAATACACGGCCGATCGCGGCCTTGAGGTGCGCTTGCAGATCCTGGTACTTGATCCCGGCGACGCTGATCGCGCCAACCTTGGGAATGTTGATCGTGCCGGTACGGTCCACCACCGTAGAAAAATCGATGTCGAGTTGCCCCCAGGCGCGGATCATGATTTCGTCGCCTGGACCGATGACGTAGTCGGCAGTAACCGGCGCGTTGTCGACCGGCGCGAAGGTGGACGGCACGTTCTTGAATAATTCAGAGCCGAAGATCGGCAGATCGCGCCCAGTGGATTGGGCGACGAAATCCTGGAATTCGATGCGCTCTTGCGGCGGCTGAAGGTCCTGGATGATCTGCTGGGTGCGTGGATCGATGGGTAGTCCGGTGCGCGGGTCGAGAACCTGTTCTCCCTGCCGACCAGTACGCTGCTGACGTTGAAGCGGGACGTTACCGATCGACGGCGACACTAAATTGCCGCCGACCGGCACGGCCTGGCTAGCTGCGCCGGTGGTTTGCTGCGACCGGAAAATATCCTGCCCGAGCGTTTGCGCCGGTGAAGCCAGAGGCAGCAGTCCGAGAAACACTACAGTCAAAAGACGACGCAAGCTCAAAGCCATGCAGAATTATCCGGAAATGTGCAGAAATAAAACGCCAATTAGCATCTAAGTGCCGGCGGAATCATAGCTTTTTTCCTCCCGGGCGTCTATTAGGAGCCTTGTCCAATGGGGTTTGAGTCTGAGCGGGGGACGTGATTCCAACGGGGTTTGAGTCTGAACGGGCGGCTGGGGTCGATCATGATGCGGAGCATGGT
>JAKALI010000446.1 GCA_021813195.1 Pseudomonadota bacterium | reverse complement strand
CCAACCTCGGCGATAGTATGTACGACGGCACAATCTACGTTGGCGGCAAGATTGCCAGCCTCGGTGTCGATGCGGTCGAAGCAGAGATGACCGATCTCGACGTGGCCTGGCTCGAGCGCAAGCTCAAGGCCTATGAGATGGAGCCGCCAAAAGACTTGAGGAAGATGACGAAAATCGTCGCCGGCAAACAGCTGTGGAATTACGACAGTTTGGAGCCGACGGAAAAGAAGCTGGTGCTTTAGGAGGAACACTCATGGGCCCACAGAAAAAGCCTGCGCAGGCCGATGCGGAAGCCTTCACGCCCGCTCAGCGCAATACCACCGTGCTTGGCCGCAGCCGGATCTTCACACCCGAGGTCATCGACGACATTCACATCAAATCGGAGCTTGGCCGCTATCGCATGCGCGGCTTCTCGCTCTTCAAGAAGATCCCGCATTGGGATGACCTGACCTTCTTGCCCGGAACGCTGACGCGCTTCGTCATCGAAGGTTATCGCGAGAAGTGCATCACAAAGACGGTTCTTGGTCCCCGTGCCAAACGTCCGCTCGTGCTCGATATTCCCGTCTACATCACGGGCATGAGCTTTGGCGCCCTTTCCTACGAAGCCAAGATCGCACTTGCCCGCGGCGCGACGATGGCGGGTTCAGCGACCTGCTCCGGCGAAGGCGGCATGATCCCCGACGAGCGCCGCTACTCGGCCAAGTGGTACTACCAGTGCATCCAGAGCCGCTACGGTTTCAATCCGCACCATCTGCGACTGGCCGATGCCGTCGAGTTCTTCATCGGCCAGGGCTGCAAAGTTGGCCTCGGCGGTCATTTGATGGGTCAGAAGGTAACCGACCAGGTCGCTGAGATGCGTTCGCTGCCCGCTGGGATCGATCAGCGCTCACCGGCACGTCATCCCGACTGGCTCGGCCCTGACGATCTTGCTTTGAAGATCGAAGAAGTTCGTGAAGCCACGAATTGGGAAATTCCGATCCAGCTGAAGCTTGGTGCGGCGCGTGTGTACGACGACGTGCGCATGGCCGCGAAGACTGGTCCGGATATGATCTACATCGACGGCATGGAGGGCGGCACGGGTGCAGGTCCGCATGTGGCGACGGAAGATACCGGTGTGCCGGGCATGGCGGCGATCCGTCAGGCGCGCAAAGCGCTAAATGACGTCGGCAAAACAGGCGAGATCTCGCTCATCTACGCCGGCGGTATCCGCAACGGATCCGACATCGCCAAGGCGCTGGCATTGGGTGCAGACGCGGTCGCCATCGGTCACGCGGCGTTAATGGCCTTGAATTGTAACAAGGCTATACCCGAGGCGGATTATGAGAAGGAAGTGGGTGTACCGGCAGGTTACTGTTATCACTGCCACACGGGGCGGTGTCCGGTCGGCGTAGCGACGCAAGATCCGGTGCTGCGCAAGCGTCTCGATCCCGATAAGGCGGCCGAGCGCGTCTACAACTTCCTGCACACGCTGACCATGGAATGCCAGATGATGGCGCGCGCGTGCGGCAAGACCAACATCCATTCGCTGGAGCCGGAGGATCTCGCAGCCCTCACCATGGAGGCATCTGCGATGGCGATGGTTCCGCTGGCCGGCACGCAGCACACCGTCGGTCGGCCCGACATGACGCGCTATTGAGGAGGAGGCCACGATGGCAGAGATCAAGCCGGGACGGCCCGTTGCTGTGGCAGTATCCAACGAGGACGTCGATCATTTCATCAAAAGCGATGGTGTGGAGACTGAGCGCGAGAAGCTCATCGGACAGCACATCGGCTACCGCTACGACGTCAACCTGCTGCCCGACTACAAACGGCTCACACCCTTCCTCAAGGCCTACATTGAGACGATGGGCTGGAGCGATCTTAATTGGCTGGAAGACGTACACATGGGCTATGAGGAGGGCCGGCCCGCCGTGTTCGACCGCAATGTCAACGGCTGGGTGCAGGTGCCGGCTGGCATCAAGCTGCCCGATAACCAGCAGGACAGGGACATGCTGGCGCGCGAACTTCTGATCAAGTTCCAGATGGCCGAGAACCACCCGCTCGTCGATCTGCGGCACGCTTACGCGAAGTTCTGAGGCCGCAGTTCGCAACGCGTCCACGCGGCAGGGTCGCGACATGGTCCAGGCAACTCGTGAAGCGGCCCAACTTCCCCGCGCCAGCGATTTGGCGCGGGGCCGTTTATCAAACGCACGGGGCTTGAAATTATCGCCCTACTGGTGGGAAGCCGCTCCCCGCTTGGCCAGCACGCCGCAACCTTCGATTCCCCGCACCGTCGACATTGCAATCGTGGGCTCCGGCTACACAGGTCTGTCGGCTGCATTGACGCTCGCGCGCCGCGGCCGCTCGGTGCTCGTTCTAGAGCGCGACGTGGTGGGCTTCGGCGCCAGCACCCGCAATGGCGGGCAGGTGGGGGCCGGCAGTCAGAAACTGAGTGTGGCGAAGTTGGCGGGTCTGGGCGGCGAGCAGGCCGCGCACGAACTCCTGCGCGAGGGCACGCGCATCTACGAGTTTCTGCAGCATGTCGTGACGGCTGAGAAGATCGATTGCCATTTGCGCCGCTGCGGACGGTTTCGCGGAGCGATGCGGCCCGAGCATTACGATCAAATGGCGCACGATCTTGGGGCGGTTAGCAAGATCACGGGGCTTGAATTCTTTATGGTACCGCCCTCCGAGGTCCACACGGAAATCGGATCGGACATTTTCTTCGGCGGCGCAGTTCTGCCCAAGGACTCTTCAATCCATCCCGCCCTCTACCACGCTGGATTATCGGATCGGGCACGGGAAGCCGGAGCCCTCGTTTGCGGCGGAGCGGGCGTGCGAGCGATCACCCGTGACGGGAATGCTTGGCAACTCGAGACGGCGGCCGGACCGGTGAAGGCCAGCGATGTCATCCTTGCAGCGAACGGCTACATCGGCGGACTCAATCCGGAACTCAAACCCCGCATCGTTCCCGTTGGCTCGGCGATGATCGCCACCGCGCCGATCCCGGAGGATCTCTATCGTCGGTTGCTGCCAAACGATCGCGTCTATGGCAACACCGCGCGGGTCTTCTCCTATTTTCGAGGGGCGCCGGGTGAAACGCGGATCATTTTCGGCGGCCGGGTCGATCGGTTGCGCAAAGGCAGCTCACCGCGGGCCTATGGCCATCTCGCCCGCGACATGATCCGGTTTTTTCCAGACCTTGCAGATGTTCCCATCACGCACGCCTGGGATGGATTATTGGCGATGACGAACGACGGCGTGCCGCACATTGGCCGCACGCGCGACGGGCTCTATTTTGCTCTCGGCTATTGCGGAAATGCCGGTATCGCGCGCGGCACTTACTTCGGTCACAAGGTGGCACTTAAGGTGCTGGGTGATCCCGATGGACGCACGGCGTTCGATGATCTCAAATTCCCCGCGTATCCCTTCCACGTCCTGGCGCGGCCGATGGTTCCCATCGTTGAATCGTGGATGAGCCTGCGCGATAGATGGAATTTCTAATCCTCACAGATTGCGCTCGGCTGAACGGATAAACACAGCGAGCGTGCAGCCGGTTTCGGTGTGCGAGCTGTGTCGGGAACCCTTGCGCAAGAGCACCATGTCGCCAGCGCGATACACCGTGCCATCGTGATCGATCAACTCGCCCTCGAGTACGAGGAATTGCTCATCGCAGGTATGCTCGTGGGCTTGCGATCGCGCCCCAGGCTCCATGCGGTAGATATGAAACCCCACTCCGAGCGGTTCGGAATCGTCCAACTGCAGCACACTCTGTCCGGGGAGAGGCACACCATCGGCCAGAAATGGTCGGAATGCCGCCGTCTTGATGTTCGCCACGATACGTTGCTCAGGAGCGACGGGCTTCATGTCGCCTCTCATTACTGGCGCGTTCGGGTTACATTCGCACGCGCGTTTTTTCAGGATCATAGAATGGGAACCGCACCACGGTCGCCTTGAGGCGCTTCTGATGACCGTCGAGCTTCCCGATCTCGACCTGGGTGCCGAGGTCCGCATAGGTGACGTCGAGGCGCGCAAGCGCGATGGTTTTCTTGAGGATGGGTGAACGCATAGCGCTCGTAATCACGCCAATATCGGCGCGCCCAATGAAAATCGGATCGCCATGCGCAGGCTTTTCATTACCGGCAATCTCGAGGCCCACGAGCTTGCGCACCGGATTGGCCCGACGGCGCTCCAGTGCGGCTTTGCCAACATAATCCTCGTCCTTCTTGGATGGCACAGCAAAGCCGATGCCGGCTTCGAAGGGATCGGTCTGCGAGCAGAACTCAAAACCACCAAAAATGAGACCCGCCTCGATGCGCACCATGTCGAGAGCATCGAAGCCGAATGGCTTGATGCCAAAGGGTTCACCGGCGTCCATGATTTGATCCCAGACAGCCGGAGCGTCCTTCGGATGACAGAACACCTCGTAACCCAGTTCTCCCGTATAGCCTGTTCGGGATACGAGAACGGGAATACCCTCGAAACCGCCGAAGCGGATTCCAGGGTGCCGGACGGTCCCGCCCTCGTCGAGGC
>JAKALI010000445.1 GCA_021813195.1 Pseudomonadota bacterium | reverse complement strand
AACGACCTGAAGGCGGTCGGCAAACACATCGACTACATCGGTCGCCGGGGCAATCTGGAATTGGAGGGTGACGACGGTGAACGCCTGCGGGGGCGAATCGGCGCGGCGTTCCTGGAAGACTGGGATCTCGACATCGATGACGTGCGACGACAGGGGACTCTGGCGGCAGCCAGCAAGCGGAGCCCTCCGAAGATCGTTCACAAACTGATGTTCTCGATGCCACCAGGCACACCGCCGCAGAAGGTACTAACAGCCGTGCGCAACTTCGCGCGTGAGGAGTTCTATGGACAGCATCGTTACGCGATGGTGCTGCACACCGACGAGCCGCATCCGCATGTGCATCTGGTGCTCAAGGCGGTGAGCGAGCAGGGGGTGCGGCTCAACATCAAGAAGGCAACCTTGCGGCACTGGCGGTCGGAATTTGCGAGCCACCTGCGCGTATTGGGTGTGGTCGCCAATGCTACCGAGCGGGCGGTGCGCGGCGTTAGTCGGAGTGCCAAGAAGGATGGCATCTATAGGGCGAGTCTGAGAGGGGAATCAAGTCATATGCGCAGCAGGCTCGAGGCCGCGACGTTCGAGAGTCTCAACGTAAGCCAGCGGACAGACATTGGCAGGCGTGCGCTTGTCGACACGCGCAAAGTCGTCTTGAACGGCTGGGCTGCTGCAGTCGCGATCTTGGATCAGAGCGGCTACCATGCGCTGGCGGTGATGGCAAGGCAGTTCCTGCGGTCTATGTCACCGATCCGGACGGACCGAGAAGTGATTGGCGCTGAACTGCTAGCGGCGCGAAGCGATGAGCACGTTCATGAGCGGTCCCGGTAGAGGCGCATCTGCAACAATAAGGCCGAGAACTCGCAACTAGTCAACAACGATTTCCTCCCGCCGCTCATGCAGGGAGAGTATGGCGCCGGGTTCGAATAACCATATGTGACGTAGCGTACGAGCCTTGGGGACGCTTCATTCATACAGGGTCTGGGCGTCTTCCTACTCTTCATGGGGCGATTGTGAGCACGAGCGATCCTGCGGTCGAGAATCGCTGCCACTGGATTTCAAACATCGACTGCTCCAGCAGCAGCACATTGGCGGTGGGCGTGCTGCCGCCGTCTTCATTGTCGTCCAAGCCGTGGCCAATCTGGATGCCGCCGCGGTCGGTGAGGATGAAGCGATCGTGCATCGACTGTTCCGGGTGCAGGTGCAGGGCAAACGTCACACCGGGTGTACGGTGTTGCTGCAATACCTCGTGAAACTGTTGGCGAAGATTTGCCCTCTCGACGGCGTTGTCGAACTGTCGGTGAATCTCAAACAGTACCGGTCGTCCATGCGTTCGCATTACATCGAGCGCGGCACGAAAAGGACGGCGCCAGCGCGGTTTGCGTAGGTCAATGATGTAGTCCACCCATTTCACCGTCGATGTATGTAGGAGCATGAAATTCGCACAGCCGATCAGGTCCATTGATGTTCGCCGCACTACAATTTGTCTCGGAACAGTGAAGCGGGCGTGGCCATCTTCAACCTCCGACGCGAGGATCACGTGCGGGATTGCGGCAGGGTTTGCATTGGCGATGATGCCGTCGAATGGTTCGCGAGCGTGTTCTGCCAGCGCGCGGTCTAGCCAAGGCAGAGTTCCATCCCCACCCGGGCGACCTTGTGAGAGCAAAACATGATCGCCGACCTGCCTGAGCCGTTCGACGATGCGCATAAACTCAACGGGTTTGGCGGCCCTCTGCGCCGCCTCAATCACCATGCGTCGCCACTTACCTGGAAACTGGGCGATCAAGCGGCCCTGAGGCACACCGAACTTCTCGATGAAATATCGGAAGCTCTCCCACGTCGCCAGCACCTCGGGCTCAAGGGCGAACTCCTTTATCATCAGAACAGCTCCCCGGCGCGCTCCTCGAAAAAGCCGGCTGGCCAGTGGGTTTTGAATTCACCAGTCTGATCAATCGGCAGGGCAGTCAGCTTCACACCAGTCTCACTACGCTCGACGTAGATTACGCCCACCTGGCCTGCGCTTAGCGCCGGCAGTCCTGGCGGCAGCTCGCCGTCGGTGGTTTCTCGGATACGGCGCAGCAGTCGTAATATCAGGTGCTCACTATGCGTCTCGATCAAGAACAGGCTACCGTTGTCGGTCGCCGCGCGGGCGAACAGATCGCCGAGAGCGACTTGGACGGCGGGGTGAATGTGAAGCTCGGGTTGTTCGATAGCGATCAAGCGGGAGGAGGGCTCTAGGGCGGCCACGACCACCGGCAGCACCTGCGAGATGCCTATGCCTACGTCGCGCGGTTGGGCACGCAGGCCGGAATCCACATCAACCAGTTCCAGGCGCCGTCGGGAACGGAGCCCGACCAGGTCGCGCGAACTCAAACCGGTGAACCGGCTTGGGTCGTCGATCATGTTGCGCAGGACTTCCACGACGTTGGCATCAACCTCGTCCACGTAGCTGCGCACGACTTCGTAGCCGGTTTTGAGCTTATCGGACGCAGACATCCAGTTGCTGGCCGCATTTATCAGGCTGTCAGGCCCGGTCATCAAGGATTCCCAGGCGGCGAGACCATCGGCCCAGCGCGCCTCGTCCGGCGTGAGCGCCGCGTCGAAATCGCGGCGCGGAACGTTGCGGATTGGGCCGAGATAGCGCATTTCGCGCAAACCGTTGCGGAGCAGCACGCCAGGCCCGATCACGAGCGAAGATAGGAATGCAGTGAACTCACGCCGCATGTAAATATTGGCTGAACCGCTATCTCCCTTAGCCAGTCCCGTTCCAAGCGAAGGGATCGAGAGCAACTGATCGAAGTGAGGCAGAGCGCTCTCGAATCCCTTGAGCCATCCGCGCAATCCTTCGCCAGGCTTAGCGAGGCCGGCGTCACGCACCGCGACCAGAATCTCCGGGAAGATTGTGTAGAGGCCCTCTTTGCCGGGAACCGTGGTCGCGAGATCCTCGAAGTCAACCTCGTCACTATCGTCGTCCGCCGCATCTGCGCTCGGCGCGGACGCTGCGCCGATGTCCGCGGATTCGATCCAGCTCTCCAGGTCGGCTTGCAGCGATTGCATCATCTCCAGGAATTCCTTCGAGCGCTCGCGAATGAATACCGGATTGAAGGAGTTGAAGCGGAAGGACACGTCGCGACCGTCCTCGCTGGCCTGCACGCGCGCAAGCCACTCGCCATTGATCCCGGCCTCGTAACCGACAACGACCGCCGCCTGCCGTTGCGAACTCCAGCCGATTTCCAGTCGCACGCTCACCGCGGAGGCATTGTTGCGCGTCTCGGCCAGCGTCTGGTGAAGTCGCCAGACGGCATCTGGATCGCCCGAGAGATCGGCCTGCCAGTCCTCCCAAGGTTCCGGAGTCAGGTCGGGAAGTGGCTCGTCGTTGAGGGCCAGCTCCAGCTTTATAGCAATGCGGCGGGATAGATCGCGACCGTGCACGAGGTTGCGAAAACCACCGAGGTCCACGAAGTCGCCGCCGTACAGCGTGCGGTCGGGGTTGGCGTTGCGGCGCTCCAGCACCTCGCGCACGTATTGCAGGGCCTGGAGGATGGTGCTCTTGCCGGCACTGTTGGTGCCGAACAGCAGGGTGATGGGCTTCAGCTCCACGCGCACGCGTTTGCCGATGCCCTTGAAGTTCTCCAGTTCGATGGCGGTGAAGCGCGCAGGTTGGCTCGCGGTTTCCGTAGTCATGCGGCGGCCAGCTCGCCGCTGAATGCTCGGGATGCTAGGGACTGGAATAGATTCTCCGATTCCTTCTGTAGTATTTCGTAACGGGATCGAACGGCTTCGCAGAGGTTTACAGTGGAATCAAATCTCGCGAGAACAGTCGGCGAGGGCACTGCAATCTCAAGCGATTTCACGATGGTCATGTTCCACCCCTCCATGATTGCGCCTTTGCCGGCCTGAGCGGCTTGTCTGCGCACGACCGGGTCGAAAAGCAGCGATGCCCACAGATAGCTCGAAGTTACCTTGTTTCGGTCGGGAGTCATCACACACAAATGTTTTGTGCTGATGCATTCCGGTAGATCATCTGGGGCAATAGCGACACGCCCAGTCGTACCCATAATGGTCAGAATAACGTCTCCCGGAAATATCCGGTAGCGTCGGAGGTCCTGGTATTTCTGTGTCGAAATGCAGCGAGGAGCAGTCCATCGGAATCGGTTTGTAACAGCGTTCTCAATTCCGATTACCGGAACTCCGGTCGGTCCGAATTCTGAGTGCAGGAGATCGCTTCCAAATGGACCAGTTCTGATGGAGTTGTCGCTATTCGCAAGTAGCGCGCTTAGAGGCTCAACATTCCCGGTTAGGCTGTTATCGCGAACGCGAAGTGCGATGTCAAGAAATGTCGAGCGTAAAAACTCGTCGGCAAGCTCGATAGCCTCGCGCCTCTTGCGGCGAATGGCGTCAGCTTGGTCTAGGAGCATGGCAATTCGTTCTTGTTCATGTCGCTCCGGCAGGAAGAGAGATAGGCCGAGCAACCTGTCTTTGCTGACGTGCGGAATAGTCGCGCCGGTCGTAACCTCATTCA
>JAKALI010000444.1 GCA_021813195.1 Pseudomonadota bacterium | reverse complement strand
CGGTAGGCACCCTACCGCCCAGTGAGCATGGCGGCGAGCTTGTCCAGATCGACCCGTGCGATGCCGAGGCTGGGATGCTCAGGCGCGGGGAAGAAGCCCTCCTTCGATGCCATCGTGGCCAACCCGCCCTTCAGCTTGCGCTGGGAGCCGACGGAGGCGATGGGCGACGATGTTCGGTTCAAGAACTACGGGCTTGCGCCCAAGTCGGCCGCGGACTTTGCCTTCCTGCTGCATGGTTTCCACTATCTGAAGGATGAAGGCGTCATGGCAATCATCCTCCCTCACGGTGTGCTGTTCAGAGGCGGGGCAGAGGAGCGCATTCGAACAAAGCTGCTGAAGGACAGTCACATCGACACGGTCATCGGCCTTCCCGCGAACCTATTCTACTCAACTGGTATCCCGGTTTGCATCCTTGTGCTGAAGAAGTGCAAGAAGCCCGATGACGTGCTTTTCATCAACGCGGCCGAGCACTTTGCGAAGGGCAAGCGCCAGAACCAGCTTACGGAAGAGCATATCGGGAAGATCATCGAGACCTACCAGTTCCGCAAGGAAGAGGACCGCTAGCTGCTGGCCCTTCGATCATCGATCGACATCACTTGTAATATCAGCCGGTCCAATCTAAATTGCACGCGCGTTCATCGGCGGAGCTGCGCATGCAGAGGCCGTCGCAAAGCAGTTGAACAGGGCTCCAAGTGACACCAGCCAATAGCAAGACTGCAACCAAGAGCAAAATACTGCCCCAGTCCAAATCCCCGATACTGCGCAGACCGGCAACGGCGATCGATGTTGCCGAACTGGCAGGCGTATCGCGGTCTGCCGTTTCGCGCACCTTTACCAAAGGCGCCAGCGTCTCCCCAGCAACGCGCGAGAAGGTCATGGAGGCGGCGCAGGCGCTCAAATACCGGCCAAACCAGTTCGCGCGCGCGCTAATGACGAACCGTTCGTCGATCGTCGGCGTTGCCGTCAGCGCCCTTGATAACCAGTTCTATCCCCAGGTCGTCCAATCGCTCTCCGATCAACTCGCCGCCATTGGCTATCGTATTCTGCTGTTCGTGACGCACGGCGATACAGAACTGGACCCGATGCTGAACGAATTGCTGCGCTACAAAGTCGACGCCCTGCTTTTGGCCTCCAGCAGCCTGTCATCGAAATTGGCTGAAGAGTGCCGTGAGACCGGCGTTCCTGTGATCATGTTCAACAACGTCGATCCGGCCAGCCCCGTCCCGAGCATTGCAAGCGACAACAAGTATGGCGGCGGCGTGGTTGCTGCCTATCTCAAGGCCGCAGGCCATCGACGCTTCGGCTATATCAGCGGCATCGACGAAAGTTCCACCAGCCGGGAGCGCGAGGCAGGATACACCGCGGTGCTCAAGGCCTTGGATGTAGCCGCACCGCTTCGCGCCAATGGCAACTACACCTTTGAAGACGCATACAAGGCAGCGCAATCGCTGCTTGCGCACAAAAAGCCACCGGATGCAATCTTCTGTGCCAACGACCACATGGCGCTGGCGGCGCTTCAGGCAGCCCGAACCGAATTCGGCATGGAACCTGGACGGGAGGTTTCCATTATCGGCTTCGACAACGTCAAGATCGCCGCCTGGCCGGCCTTTGGCCTAACCACCTACTCTCAACCTGTCGACCAAATGGTATCGCGCACCGTTGAACTTATAAGTGCAACATTGGATAGCAGAAACTTCGAAAGCCAGCACGAAACCATCGCAGGCGAATTGATTGTCCGATCGTCCGCGCGCCAGCCGGCGAGCGGCGTGGTTCGCGGGGCAAACGGCTACAACGTTTGGCGGCCGGACAAGAAGTCCGAGAAACTGCTGACGCGAATGGGCTGAGGGCGCCCGACCGAGCACGGCGACCTCAAGGGCTCATTGCGCCAGATGCCAGACACAATGCAATCCCCTGCGTCGCCACGGCGGGACTCGACGTCGTGAGTGCGTATCACCTCTCCAGGTCACCCAACACGCTCCGGATGCGCCAAGCCAGCTTCATTCCTCTACCGGTGGCTTGGTGCCCCCATATTTCGTAGCTACTTCACCCACTCGGATTTCATATCGGGTCCACCAAGGTGAACGTTGATTTGTACAGCTTGAAGCCGGTCATTGTAGTACTGCAAAACTTGCATTGTCACGCCGGTGGCCGGCATCGGTTTGATAAGTGGTTGCGTTCCATCCTTCGCGTCCTTCTCAAACCACTGCTGCTGTGCTTCCTGAGGCTGCTTCATATCGGACGGAATGAAGGCGGATATCATGTGCCCATAGTATGGGTACGGGTACACAACTCCCGGCACCATCCCGGCGACGACAACAATGCCCAGATGCGGATCGATCACAATGATCCGCGCCTTCCGGTCAACGGGACGGCTGGGTGGATTTGCGCAACCAAGCGGTGCGGTTCTGGACTTGCCGTTTGGCGGACGGGGGCCGCCATCCAGGCCCGGGTCGACCACGCGCCAGCCCAATTCCGTAAACTGGCAGGTGGCCGCGATCTTGGCGTCAAAGGGGTAGCTGGGATTGAAGGCAGCAAGAGCAAGCTTCCTCAACACCGCACGGCTTGCCTTCTTGCGATCGGCGGGCGGCGACGTCAGTTCTTTGAAGTTCTCTGGCAGTTCCATCGGCGAGTAGGAGAAGCCGTGATCGCCCCGCGAACGGTTGATGAAAAGTTCGAACTCCGAAATCTTCCTGCTGACAACCTTTATCCGTCCATAGAGGATCGATTTGTTGCCACCTTCGCTGACGGTTAGCATGAAATAAGCCTGCTCTGCCTTGGTATCGATGGCCAGGAGATTCGGCTTGCCGGCCTCTGTAATTGTGCGCCAAGCTTCCATCATTCCCAGTGCGGCCGGATGCGAGTTCTCGGTCGCGGAATAGACGGTCGCAAGCGGCAAGGTATACGGATTGTGCGCGACCATCGATGCCAGCACCTGAGCGACCATATTGGACATACAGGCTCTGTCGCATAAGGTTTGACCGGGCGTGGCTTGTGCCATCATCGGGGTGAACACCCACAGCGCGACGATTGCTAAGAACCGTCTTGCTGCGCCGTGCCATGATTTTCCGGTCATCCTCTACGCCTCCATCAATAGTTCGTCGGGACAGTTGTCTGTTGAATTTCGCTATATCGTGCGCCTTCCGCACCAACGCCGTTGCGCTGCTTAACGGGTCTATAGGACGATTTCGAAGCCCGCTTGTTCTATCGCCGCGGCTCGTAATGTCCGCTGTCTTGTCATTCGAAATCTGGAGTTTTGGCCTCACTCCCAACAAACTGAATCGTGCTAAAGCGCGCGGGCACCACCATCGACCGAGAAATCCGCGGCGGTGATCCAGCTTGCTTCGTCCGAAGCCAGAAACACGGCGCACCACGCAACATCGTCCGGCCGCCCCAGCCGCTTGAGCATCACCTTGTCGAGGACGGTCCGGACGAAAGCGGTATCCTCGAGGACGGGCCTGGTTGCGCCGGTCACGATCATGCCGGGCGCGATGGTGTTGGCACGGATGTTGTATGGCGCCCCTTCAAGCGCAAGCTGCCGGGTCATCGCCAGCACGCCCCCCTTGCCCGCGCAATGTGCCAGCGCCGACGAGCCCTCCAGCGCATGATAGGCGTTGACCGACGAGAAATTGATGATCGAGCCGCCGCCGGCAGCGCGCAGATGCGGCCACGCCGTCTTGCACGCCAGGAACACAACGTCCAGTTCCCCGCTTATGGTGCGGCGCCAATCCGCGTAGCGCATCTCCTCCAGCGGCGCGAAGACCGCCGTTGCCGCTGCGTTCACGAGGATATCCAGTCGCCCGAATGTTTCCACCGTTCGATCGACGGTACGCTGCACGTCTTCAGGCACGGTGAGATCGCAGGGATGAACGCTCTCCATCGTCAGGTCTTCGCTGCGTGCCAGCCGAACCGTCTCCGCCGCGGCGGCCGCATCGAGATCACAGCCCATCACCGCGGCGCCCTGGCGCGCGAACAGCAGGGCACAGCCCTGCCCGATCCCGCTTCCGGAGCCCGTGACGAGCGCCACTTTGCCCTTCAATCGCCCTTGCATGTGCACCATCCCAGCTTGCCGAATACGTTGATCAATTACCCGCTCCTAAAAAGGTCCCGGATTCGGTCAATCAGGCAGTCCGAATCCGGGCAGGGGGAGAGGTGCGGCTGTGCGCTCAATGTGCCTTGCAGTCCGCGTATTGGAAAGTATCGGCCAAGGTCCGATAGGGCACCGGTGCGCGCGGCACCGGCGTTGGCACTCGCGTTGCACCGAACTCGCGGTAATTCGAATAGGCGATGTCCGGTCCAGGAATCTTGACCCCTTCAGCGCCGGGGCCGGGCGCCGGGGCACTACCACCTTCCTTGCCCATCGCGGCGGCATCTTCTGGCTGTACCTGAAGCGGTTCGCCCATCGGGTTCATGAAATCGGTATTGACCTGGATGTGCAAGAAGCGCCACTGCCCGTCTTCCTTAACGAGGTCGGCGCCGTAGCGCTCCCAGATCCAGTTGCCCTGCGGCGTCTTGCCGTCCTGCGTGGTGA
>JAKALI010000443.1 GCA_021813195.1 Pseudomonadota bacterium | reverse complement strand
GACATGGGTCGTGCGGCCGCCGGAAGGCAGGCGGCTGCTGATATCGCGAGCAAATCGCCCCTGAGGATGGTTGCTGACCTCGGGCAGCGGCTCGACGGCACGGAAGGGTCCCTAGAGACGACTGAGATCGTTCGGCGCGCAGCTGCGGATGCAATTGCAACATGGGGTAGGGAAAACGCCACCAGTCAATCGGACCTGTTTGCCGATTCTGCTCCTAGTAACCCTTGGAGGGGGCTCGGAACCGGGGCTGGTTTCTGCGAGCTATCAAGACTGTTTTTCTCGCGGCTCACGGAGCGTTATCTAAGCTATTTCTTGGACCGGGAGGCGTCCGCTGCACTTCCCAATCTACAGGCGAGAGAACAGTTTAGACACCAGCTTCAGGCACATCTCAGCGACGTATCCAAGCATTCGTTCGAGACGGCAAAGATTACGCAATCATTCGCGGCAGGTTGGTTTAACAAGAATACCGCATCGAATCAACCGACACAGGCGCAAATTCGCCGTTTCCTTTCGTACACCTTTGCCAAGCTACGGGAAGATCTTCGACGCGAGGATCGGCAGTGAGTGCGGTCAGCCGCCCTCGAATTGTATTCTGCAACCGTGCCCCCCGCTCGACAATTCGTCGGCGGAAGGGCGACCCGGAGCCGTTGGTTCTGGACTATCGTGATGACCGCAGGATAAGGCTAGGTCTTCCAGATTTCATCAGAAGCGTTGGCACAATTCCGCCTCGAGTTCTCGACTTAATGGAGCTTGCTGGATACCTATTCGCCGTGGACCGGCTTACCACCCGAGGCCAGCCGGACGCGTTGATGTTTGACTCGTGGTCACGCAGTTTTCACATTGGAATGAAGGTAAGGGACGCGAAATTCTGGACCAGTGCAGCAACGAAGCAGAAGCTCAATGACCTATTGCTCTTCATGACTGGAGATCGCGAGTACAGGTTCGATTTTCAACCTGGTCATACCACGGACCGTGCGCACCTCTTCGATAGTGAGGAATTCAAGGCCACACCAGAACGGTCTCATCACGTAATGCTGTTTTCTGGCGGCTTGGACTCGCTAGCGGGTGCGATCGATCGCTTGAACAATTCGAACGATGTCGTGTGCCTGGTCAGTCATCGTTCAGGACAGCCGTCGACGGCAATGACTCAGACGCATCTCCTCGACGCGCTCGTGCAACGATTTCCAGATCGCGTAAAAGGTTACCGCTTTGGTACCGGCTTGACAAACAAGCGCGCCGTGTCAGAAACGCAGCGGACTCGAACGTTCCTATACGGATCGATCGCATTCGCCCTCGCGACCGCGCTCGGTCAGAAGGAAGTAACATTTTACGAGAATGGGATTACCAGCCTCAACTTTCCGCGCCGGCAAGACCTCCTCAATGCGCGAGCCAGCCGAACGACGCATCCGAGAACACTATTCCTGCTGTCCGAATTCTTGTCCCATGTTGCTGGTGTCCCAATCGCCGTCAACAATGCATATCGCTGGAAGACGAAGGCAGATGTGTTAGAGGTGTTGAAAACGTATCGCGCCGAGGACCTCATTCCAAGCTCGGTGACATGCAGTCGCACGACAATGACACGAGGCGATCACACTCACTGCGGCGGGTGCTTCCAGTGTGTTGACAGGAGGTTCTCGGCGAGCGCGGTGGGACTTACCGACGTTGATCACACTGGACTATATACCCTCGACATGCTCTCGCAGAACATTGCCGACGGCCAGGTCAAGACGGTTATTCTCGACTACATCCGACTTGGACTTGGGTTTAAGGCCGACACCCAAGACAGCTTCTGCGATAGATGGCTAACCGAGATATCGGATGCTATGTCTCCAGATGATAAGGAAGAGTCGTTCGTCGGCGCGATGTACGAACTGATAAACAGATTTGGGAAACAAACTGTCGCTGCTCTAGAAGCTTTTGCCAGAAGCACAGACATCACAAAAAAGCCAGTCCCGGGTTCTCTCCTTCAAATCATTCAACAACAAGAGTACTTGAAGAGCGAACCACAAAGGTTTGCCGAGAAAGTGGCTTCGAAGCTTCAACGGGCAGTTCCAGCCATGTTTGCTGTTAATCGACCCGCCAACGAGAACGACTTCAACGACAAAATCCAAGGCCTTTTGCAAGCTGACGCGGAGGAGTACAGACGGGAATATCCTGCGACGCAATTCGCACTTGGGAAAGTCGTTCCCGACCATGAGTTCCAGAATTACCAAGTATTGATTGAGGCCAAGTACATCCGCAAGGGCACGGCACTGAGCAAAGTGACTGATCAAATCGCGGCCGATATCGTCAAATATCCAATCGATGCATATATCGTTTTTGCCATCTACGATCCGGATCGGGTTATTCGGGATGATGTCCGCTTTGCCAATGACATCGAATCGCGTCGGAAGTGTAAGGTTCTTGCACTTCGATAATTCCACTGTAATATGTGAAACGTACGTAACTTGATGACCACCCCTTTCAGCGAAGACCAACTCGTCGAGCAGCCCGCTATCACACTACTCGCGGAGCTTGGCTGGACCACGGTGTCGGCCATCGCAGAAGTCTTTGGCGCCGGCAGCACCTCAGTTACCACACTGGGCCGCGAGACCAGCGGCGAAGTATTTCTCCTTCCGAGCCTACGAGCCGCGCTAGACCGCCTGAATTCACAACTGCCCGCCGAGGCCATCACCAGCGCCGTCGACGAACTCACGCGCGACCGCTCGGCCATGAGCCTGGCCGCGGCGAACCGTGAAATTCACACACTGCTTCGCGACGGCGTCAAGGTAGTGGTGCCGGATCGCGAGCACGGCGGCCTGAAAGACGAACGCGTTCGAGTTGTAGATTGGGACGAGCCCGCCGCCAACGACTTCCTGCTGGTATCGCAAATGACCGTAACCGGGCAGCTCTACACCTGCCGGCCGGACCTTATCGCCTTCGTCAACGGCCTCCCCTGGGTGGTGATCGAGCTGAAGAAGCCAGGCGTACCCGCGCGGCAGGGCTTCGACGAAAACCTCACCAGCTACAAGCACCCGCAGAACGGCATTCCGCAGTTGTTTTGGTCGAATGCCTTCCTCATTGCCTCGAACGGCACCGGCAGCCGTGTCGGCTCGCTCACCGCGGACTGGGAGCGCTTTTTCGAATGGAAGCGCATCGAACGCGAAGACGAGCCGCGCCGGGTTTCGCTGGAGGTGATGCTGCGCGGCACCTGCGCGCCGGCTCGGCTGCTGGACATCGTCGAGAACTTCACGCTGTTCTCGGAGCACAAGAGCGGCTTGGTGAAAGCGTTGGCGCAGAACCACCAATACCTAGGCGTGAACAACGCCATTGCCGCCATGCTCAAAGCGCGCAGCGCCGGCCACGGCCGCGGCGGCGTGTTCTGGCAGACGCAAGGATCAGGGAAAAGTTTTTCCATGGTGTTCTTCGCGCAGAAGATCCTGCGCAAGTTGCCAGGCAATTGGAGCTTCGTAGTCGTTACCGACCGCGTGGAGCTGGACGACCAGATCGCCAAGACCTTTGCCGCCACCTGCGCAGTCAGCGCCATCGAAGCGAAGCAATGCCACGCGCAGAGTGGTGCGGAACTGCGCACGCTGCTGGCCGGCAACCACCGCTATGTGTTTACGCTGATCCACAAATTTCAGAGCACCGAAGCGCTGTGCGACCGCACGGACGTGATCGTGCTCACCGACGAGGCGCACCGCAGCCAGTACGACACGCTGGCCATGAACATGCGCGCCGCCCTGCCAAAGGCAATGTTCCTCGCCTTTACCGGCACGCCGCTGATCGCAGGCGAGGAAAGGACCAAGGAGGTTTTCGGGGACTACGTCTCGATCTACGACTTCCAGCAGTCCATCGAGGACCACGCCACAGTGCCGCTGTACTACGAGAACCGCACCCCCGAGCTCCAGCTGGTCAACCCGGACCTGAACGACGACATCTACAAGCTGATTGAAGATGCGGACCTCGACCCGGAGCAGGAAGCGCGGCTGGAGCAGGAACTGTCGCGCCAGTACCACCTGATCACCCGCGATGAGCGGCTGGACACCGTGGCGCAGGACATCGTGCGGCACTTTACCGGCCGCGGCTTCCAGGGCAAAGCCATGACGGTGGCCATCGACAAGGGCACGGCGCTGCGCATGTACGACAAGGTGAAAAAGCGCTGGAATGCAGAACTGGCGCGGGTTTCCAGGCAGTTGGCCGACATGTCGCCGGCCAATCCGAAGCGGCCCGAACTCGAAGCGCTGCAGCAGACGCTCGCCACCACCGACATGGCGCTGGTGGTCTCGCCCGGTCAGAACGAGATCGAGCAGATGAAGCAACTCGGCCTCGATATCGTGCCGCACCGAAAGCGCATGAACGAAGAGGCGCTGGACGAGGAGTTCAAGGACCCGGACGACCCGCTGCGGCTGGTGTTCCTGTGCGCCATGTGGCTGACCGGGTTCGATGCGCCGAGCTGCTCCACCATCTATCTCGACAAACCGATGCGCAACCACACGCTGATGCAGACCATCGCGCGTGCCAACCGCGTGTACCCGGGCAAGCACAGCGGCGTG
>JAKALI010000442.1 GCA_021813195.1 Pseudomonadota bacterium | reverse complement strand
CGCTTTGTCGTCACCGCGCCTTGCCCAGCTTGCCCTTTCTCCCTCATCGTCCACCCCTATCGTCAAAAGGAAGAACGCTGACATATTCGGCTCAGCTACGGTAGTACGGGGATTCGGGGACGGATACCTTGGCAAAGCGCGGTTTGTGCTTGGAGCTTCAGCAAGAACGCTCTCTGGGAACCGATGAAATATCCAATGCCACCCGCGAGTGCGGCCAGAAAAAACATGCCGGTATTGCCAAAGGCGAGTTTTCCTACGGTGCCGCCAATGACGACGCCGATGGCCGTGTATACAAACATGATCGTCGCGGCACGATCGTACAAAGTCTGTGCAAAGGTGCGAATCACCGCTGGATCGTAGGAAACCATCGTAATCCTCCTCGGGTGTGGCGACTACGAGTCGCAGGTTGGTGAGTTCTGACACCTAACGCTCCGATTCAGGCGGGCGCGGCTTCATACGCGCCGCGTGTAACCGGTTGTTATGTGGCAGAACGGAGTGCTTGAGCAGGCGTCCTGGCTATGGATTTGGCTCAATCAATCCCTCCCGCTCCAAGACGCGCCGAACTTCCTCAAAGGCAGCGGAGATATTCCCGCGAGGGAATCGAATCTGGCCCAGCCCCTCGATGTTGCTGAACTGTTCGCAGCCTTCTTCCAGCATGACAATCGCCCTACTGAATCCGAGACGGCCTTGAAACAATCCGGCCTCGTGGACGACGTTCATTCTTGCCTGTAGCGCCCCGTCAGCCATTTCGTCTTCAGCAGTCATTACTAGGAAGGCGATCGCGGCAGCATCCAACATTTCTGACAATCTGGCTATGTTCGTGACGCCGGCGACCGGTACCCGATTGAATTCATCCCACGGCAATTTCAGTCGATCCTGCACGAAGTCTTTGAAGTCGCGCCACGCGTGCGACCGGCCATGGCCAATGAAAATGTTTGTTCCGATTCTCTCTGCGGCTTTGCGTCTGCGGGACTTACGCTCCAAGTGCGATCCTGCCTTTACCGCAATTTCTCCGGCTGAATTGCAGATTGCGAAGGCATGGCGAATACCCTGTATCTCTGCAATGAGGCTCATATGTGGCGGAACCTGCGTCCCTTGTCCCAACACGACTGTATCGCGAGTCATGATCTGTCCCGTGGGGGATAGATGTTGCGCGACCTCGAATGTCGATAACGGCTCTAGCTTTTCGACTTCTTTCTTCAGATTCTCTAGGAACCCATCTTCGCGCTCTTCGAGCTCGCTCTGGAGAACGGAGATGATCTCCGACTTCGCGAACTCGAAGGTCGCCGATGCGGCGTCGGCTGCCTTATGCGCCTTATTAAGATCCGGTGCCCCAGCCAGTTTCCGAATGTGCGCCTTAACCTCTTCGGCGTCGTACTCTTGCCAATCTCCACGCGAACCGAGACTTGAGGCGTAGTTATCCATCAGCCCCCACTCCTGACTGAAGTGTGCCCCGGGAGGCGGCGGCGAGAATCCCGCGTAATACACGCGGGAGTGATAGCCCTGCCACGATCCAGAGAACGAACGCCCAATCGTTCGGGCGGCCTCCTCTAAGGCGGTAAGCGGCTTAGCTAAATCATCAGTGTCCGCGCCGTTCGCAGCCTTCTTCAACTTCTCGGCAAGTGCGAAGAGTTCCTCATGCGGAGTCAATGCAGGCGCTCCCGAAGATGAAATGCCACATAATGTTCTCACTCAGGTGCGCGCTGAGCTACGCCGTTGAATACAAGATGGCCGCTCAAGCGCGTCGCCTGCAGTGCGTTGTTAACTGGTCTATGGTGATGCATTGCCTCGTAACCTCTCGCCGATCGCCAGCACCCCTTGTACGATCTGTGTAGCCTTCGCCCGAGTAACATTTTCTTGAGAGTGGACAGCCATGTTTCGGATCCGCATCCATTCGCGGATCTGCTCATGTTCCGCCCCCATTAGCAGTTGCCGCCTGACTGCGAGTTCCGCGAGCGGGCCTATGGAGTAGGCACGACCAGGCAATCTCTCTTCCTTTTCGAGTGCGCCCCGAAGCAGCGACTCAAGGTGCGTAATCGCTGATATTACTGCGGCACGGTACTCGCGAGCGCCGAGTAGCCTTTGCGGCTCCTCTGCTAGCCGAGGCTGGATATCAGCCGCAACCCTCCGAAACCAGACGTCGAAAGAGTTCAGAAGTTCGGGCTGATCAGCGATTGGCCCCTTGGCGCGCTGCGCAACCATTTGACTAGCGAGGTCAGATGGAAGGACGGTGCCCTCTTCGACGACAACGAGCGTTTGGAGAGGCTTCCTCATCCCCATGAGCATTCCGAGTTCAAGAATCGTGTTCTGCGTGGTCACATCCACCACGGCCGCCACCGACCGCCGCATAATTGCATCGATCTTGGCTGTGTAGTTTTCTCCTGGAGCGACCACATCTGCAGCTGTGACTGGGACCAGACCGGCACGCTCGACAAGAGGAAATACCTGGTCGCGATACTGAGGCTGTAGGCCTAGAGGTACCGCAAAGAAGCACAGCCTTGTCATGGCCTCCTGCGGAAGCGAGAATTCGGTAAGCGGCTCCTCCTCTGTCACGTGGCTAGCACCGATGAGATTCGTCTGGAGGTACTCATGCAGTTCGTCAAATGCTGTGGCCAGCACGTGCGCGTACTTTGCGCGGCTGCCAGGAAGACTGATGACTTTGACACCGCGGCGGGCAAATCGCGCAACGTCGGTTCCTTTCGCGTCCACCAATATCGCGTAGGCCAGCCTACGGGCCTTCCCCAAGCGTTCACCGACCACCTGCCAGACTTGTCTAAAGTCTGGATCGTCGAGACTATATCCGACCAATACCGCGGTCCTCGTGATCAGAAGATTAGCTAGGTAGGTCGCAAGCAAAGGATATCTATCTAGGAAGGCATCGTAGTCCTCCTCCGTAAGGACAAGTCGGGCGGGATGATGTACGTCCCCGTGCAACTTCAGCAGCGCCGTGGTATTACTTCGGTCGTTCACAGCGAGATGATCTTCATCAACGATTGGTCGGCAATGCCGGGAAGTCGCGTCGTACTGCCGCTCCAGCAAGAAGTCCACGTTGGTCGTGCAGACAATGTCAAAGAGAATTGAGCAAAATGCTCGGTGAACATCGCCGGGCCGCGCCTCGTTGATCAGGAGCGCATCAGCTACCCGCTCTATCATCCTTGGTCGGCCGTACTCATGCGCATATGCCGAGACCGCATCCAGCGCGCCCGCGTACGGATAGTCTTGGAGTTCCGCAGCCAGTTCGCGCCCAAGGTCGTCCCATAGCGGGACCTGCCGCCCAGGCGCGACTATTGCGTTTCGTGACATCCCTGCGCCAATGACCGGGAGCCAACGACCGGCTACGAGGTCATCGAGGAGAGGCTTCGGGAAGTATTTTAGGTATTGGCTCAAGGCTGCCTTTTTTGTCAAGCTAACAAGAAGTCGGCCCCCTAAATGGGGCCATATAATAAGACCCCAAATTTGGTGCCCAGCACGGCCAGATTACGCTCAAGCCCTTGTTTCCTCAACCACGGTAAGCGAGATAGGCACCACTTGCTGGTGTCATGCCGCCGCCGTGCAACGAACGACTGCTATCGAGGCAATTTGCAATCGTCCGAGTTTGGCAGGTAGCGCGAATCTGATTCCTGTGCTCCATCGCGGCCGCCAGCATGAAATCGTGCATTTCGATTCACCTTGCCTCCCAATACCTACGGACAGACCATCGGCGGTGCCCAATCGCCGCAGTCTGCGCAGGCACGCCGCCTCAGGGTAAAGTGCGGTCGCGATCAAGGGGATGAGGCGATGAAGGCAACCGTGGTGACCCAGAACGGGGTGGAGATTTGCGAGGTAACCGCGCCGGTGTCCAGTCGCAACCATGTGCTGGTGCGCGTGCGCGCTTGCCGGCTGAACCGCGCCGACCTCGGGGTCGCCTCCGGCCGCATGCACGGCAGCGTCGGCGGGCCGGGGACCATCGTCGGGATGGAATTCGCGGGCGAGGTGGCGGAGGTCGGCAGCGAGGTCAGGGGCATCAAGCCCGGCGACCGCGTGATGTGCTCGGGCGGCGGCGGGTTTGCCGAATACGCCGTTGCCGACTGAGGGCGCGCCTCGCCCATGCCAGTCGGCATGAGCTACGAGCAGGCGGCGACGCTGCCGGTCGCGTTGCAGACGATGCATAACGCGCTCGTTACCATCGGCCGGCTGGCGGCCGGCGAGAGTGTGCTGATCCAGGGGGCGAGCTCCGGCGTGGGGCTGATGGCGCTGCAGATCGCCAGGCACATGGGCGCGGCGCTGGTGATCGGAACCTCGACCAACAAGCTGCGGCGCGACAAGCTCGAGCAATTCGGCGCCGACCTCGACCTCGATCTCGACATCGACACCACCGACCCTGCCTGGGCGGATGCGGTGATCGCGGCGACCGAGGGCAAGGGCGTGCACGTGATCATCGACCAGGTCTCCGCCAGCGTGGCGAACGCGAACATGAAGGCTGCACGCGTGCTCGGGCGCATCGTCAACGTCGGCAGGCTCGGCGGCGCGAAGGGCGAATTCGATTACGACCTGCACG
>JAKALI010000441.1 GCA_021813195.1 Pseudomonadota bacterium | reverse complement strand
GCAGCCTGGTCATTACCGTCCTTAAGAGCAGTCGTAAGGACGGTTACGATCAGCCGCTTCGCGCCGACGGACAAGCCGACACAGCCGCAGTCGCGAGGGGACGCTTACTCTTTAGGCGCGATCTGATCTGGAGCTTTCGCACAAGAGGGGCGACACCATGCGGTCAGCGCCATCGTGGCCGTTCCTCGGTGTTCCTCGCACTACCCGCTTTTTCCCGCGTTTCCCCATTCACGTTGCCAGCCGCCTCACCGCATCCTGATCTCGCGAACGCGTCACTGAACGGAGGTCAGACATGTCGGCGGTTCAATTCAGGGTTTTGCAATTCATCGCGCCACCGCTGGTGATGTTGTTGTGCCTGTGGGGTGCGACGCAGTGGGCGGCGGACATGCTCGGTTAGTCCACGAGTATGCAAACTCCGATCCGTCAACTGTCCTTTCCAGACTTCGTACGAGGGATCAGCTTCGACCACCTGGACCACAACCGGTCGAATACGATCTCTTGGCGGACCCCGATAGGGTCGAGCGACTAAATGCTGAGACGCCGCAGTTGCTCAGTTTTCTCGTAGCACTGCGCCTGATGCGTTCAGCTTGGCGGACTGCTGTAAACGCGAAGTCGTTGACGGCGATAATTGCTATCGACTGCGACGGATGCCAAGTGGCTATTGAGGAATGGCCACTACCCCTGACCGTCTTTTCGGAACCCTTGGCCATGCTGACCATGACGCATGGCTCGCTGATGACCGCTCTTGATGTCGTGAAGGACCTTAGGAACCACGTAGGAAATGCCAAATGGATGATCGGCCTTTGGAGCCGGGTCAGAGCGAATTTCGTCTCCGCCAATGATGCGTCAAGAGATCTGATTGACGTGCTTCGTGCCAATGCAAAGAAGCAGCGGCCGGGTGCCAGCTTGATGCGCCTGGATGACCTACAGCCCAATGAACTCGAAAATCTCAAGGAAGCGAAGCTCGTCGTCGTTTGTCTGCACGGATTCCTGGGGACCGACGTAGCCACCTTTGCGGACCTTCCGATAGCTTGGCAAGACCGCATCGAAGGCAAATGCGCTGAATTTGGCGGCGGACACGGACATCCGTGCAGGGACTGCTTCAGAGGTGTGGTTCAGTTCGTCGGATGGCCACACGACTCGCTGGCGTCAATTGAGAATAATGGCCTAGACCTTGCCTTCTTTCTCGACAAAGTCTTGGGCGGCACCCACGCTCACATTCTGTTCGTTGCCCACTCACGTGGTGGTCTCGTTGCCAGAGAGGCTTGCGCCCAGATTGCTCGCGGTGCTTTCGCTCGGCTCCAGCACAGTGTGACCAAAGTCATCACACTCGGCACGCCACACCAGGGAACGCCCTTGGCGAGATTGCCCGGTGCGATCGCTGGCGCAGTGCTGTTTAATCAGTTGGCGAGTGGAGTTCTTAAGGCGATCGATCGGATCCTGATTTCCATGCAGCATCGCGGGATGCTGCGCGGGCTGCACCAACTGGCCATAGCGCAGAACGATGATGAGGACTACTTCCATCGGCTCCACGAGCGGGAAACGAGGCTCGGCAAGAGACCGACCGTCGTCGCATTTGGCGGCGACCTCAGTAATCCCAATTTGCCGACGGCCGGAGGTCACTTCATGGTCCCGAATTTCGTGATCAATCTCGCTAGGCATCTCCGTACCGCCCGGAACGATCTTGTGGTCTCGGCGGGCTCGTCTATGCCGACTTGGTCCGAACGACGGGAAGTATGCTGCGATCACGTCGGATATCTGGATCCGCCAACAGGGAAAATCATGGAGATGGTTCTCGATGAAATCGCGCAAACGTATGGCTCTTTCGATGAAGCGCTTGAGCAATGTGTGAAGAGCGATGCTTCGCCGCCCGCCTTTGTGCCGCCGCCTATCAACTTTCGGCCATGAGACCTGATCTGTACTCTCATGCATTCATATTTTGGGATGGAAGCCCATGTGCATCCGCAGCACGCTACGAGCGCCGAGACGATGGACCTCGGTTTGGCTCGCTCTTGCGGTCCTTCTTGCCGTCGCGGTGTGTGGATTTTCTCACCGAGCCTTTGCTCAGCAGGAACCCGAGCGTGGCTGGCTCGGCGCTGGGTTGCAGGACCTCACGCCGCAGTCCATCCGAGCGCTCGGCCTGACGCAAGAGCACGCCATTCTCGTTGTTTACTCCATCGATGGGAGTCCGGCGCAGAAGGCGGGGTTGCATACTGCCGATGTCATCGTGCAACTCGACGGGAAACCTGTTCCCGCGCTCCCGGAGTTCGTAACTGCCATTCAGCAACTCGGCTCCGGTAGAGATGCCCGCTTGGACCTCTGGCGCCGTGGCGAACGCCTAACCCTCTCAGTCAAGTTGGGCGGCTCGTCTGAGGCCCGCAGTTTGACGACGGCACCTGAGTTCACATCAAACGATAGTGAACGGAAGATTGAAGCCTTTCTGGCAATCTCAAACTATTTTTCGAAGGAGCGATTCGTTGAGCTTTGGGCGGCAACGCAGATCTTTCTAGGTCATGCTTACCAAGCTCGCGTTCTAGGCGATCGCGCCGACAACCTCGAGAAGGCCATCGCCGCCTATGAGGCCGCACTGACCGTCCACACCCGCGAGGCGATGCCGGTGGACTGGGCAATGATACAACACAACCTCGGGAGCGCCTATTCGGACCGCGTCCGAGACGATCGAGCCGACAACCTGGAGAAGGCCATCGCCTGCTTTGAAGCCGCCCTGACCGTTCGAACCCGTGGAGCTTTGCCGGTCGAATGGGCAATGACACAGAACAACCTCGGGAGCGCCTATGTGACCCGCATCCGAGGCGATCGCGCCGACAACCTCGAGAAGGCCATCGCCGCCTATGAGGCCGCTCTGACCGCCCACACCCGCGAAGCTCTGCCGGTCAAATGGGCGATAACACAACACAACCTCGGGAGCGCCTATGCGAGCCGCATCCGAGGCGATCGCGCCGACAACCTGGAGAAGGCCATCGCCTCCTATGAAGGCGCCCTGACCGTCCGAACCCGCGAGGCGATGCCGGTCGAATGGGCAATGACACAGGACAACCTCGGCAGTGCCTACCGAAAGCGCGTCCGGGGTGATCCCGCCGACAATCTGGAGAAGGCTATTGCCGCCCATGAAGCCGCCCTGACCGTCTACACCCGCGAGGCAATGCCGGTCGACTGGGCGCTCACACAGAACAACCTCGGGAGCGCCTATGCGAGCCGCATCCGAGGCGATCGCGCCGACAACCTGGAGAGGGCCGTCGCCTCCTTTGAGGCTGCCCTTACAGTCCGAACCCGAGAAGCTTTGCCGGTCGAATGGGCGATGACGCAATACAACCTTGGGAGCGCCTATGCGGATCGCATCCGTGACGATCGCATTAACAACTTGGAGAAGGCGATTGCGGCATACGAGGCGGCACTGACTGTGCACACTCTTATGGGGCTGCCGCGAGAGCACATGAATACTGCAATCTGGCTTGGGCAGGCTCTGCTTACCAAACGTGACTGGGGCCGAGCGCTGGCCGCGTTGCAGTCCGCGCACGCCTCATTCAATGTTCTGTTCGGCCAAGGTCTGAACGATGCCGACGCGCGTGCTGTCATCACCGAAGCAGGTCCACTGTTTGCCGAAATGGCTTATGCTGCAGTTCAGTCAGGTGATTCCGAATCGGGTCTCTTGCTGCTAACCCAGGGGCGTGCTCAGCAGTTTTCGGTTTTATTGCGCCAACAGGGCTTGAAGCTAACAGAGACACAGCGAGCGCGTCACGAGTTTCTGAAAGTCGAGATCAAGCAGCTACAGCGCACTGTCGACTCTACCAGAGGCACAGATCGATTCGAAGCACTGATGCGACTCAGCGCGTTACGCCATGAGCTGTCAGATATCGTGAAGGCCGCACTCGATCAGGAGGCACCGGGCGGCGTTGGCGAGCAGCTTCGTTCTATGCTCACTGATGGCAGTATACTCGTTGCCCCTATTACTACTGAATTCGGTAGCAAGTTGCTGATCGTCACGCGACAGAATGAGTTTCTGAAGAAACACATCATCGATCTGCCCGAACTAAAGAGCGCGCGAATAGCAGAGATGTTGCGCGGAGCGAATCAAAATGGTTCCGACGGGTGGCTAAGCACCTACGGCGTCCACTACCTGCCTGAAGCCGAAAGGCGTCAACGTTGGCCAGAGTGGCAAGCCGCAGTTATGGACATTGGCCCGAAGCTGTGGGCACTTTTTGGCGCCAAGCTCGACGCAGCCCTCAAAGAACAGGGCGTCAATCCTGGGGCACGTCTGATCTGGATGCCGTCCGGTGCACTTGGCATCCTGCCGCTCGGCCTTGCGCAGGACCCATCGACCAAACGGCGCCTCGCCGATACCTACGAGATTGTCTATGCTCCAAGTTTGCAGGCACTGTCGTCCGCCCAAGCTCGGATCTCCGAAACCGGCGTCACGACTCTCACCGCCGTTGTCAACCCGACGGGCGACCTCAGTGGCACCGAGGAGGAAGGCAAGGTCGTCGCTTCGTATTTCTCTGACAAACAGCGTACGGTGCTGGA
>JAKALI010000440.1 GCA_021813195.1 Pseudomonadota bacterium | reverse complement strand
ACCTGTCTGAGCGACAAAGGCGTCATACGTCATGGTCTCGATTATCGTGTCCGTCACCGTATTGCGGCGAGCAATGAACCAGTAATTGGTCGGCGCATGGAGCCACCATTCATAGATTTCGCCAGCGACGTTCTCTTCAAGAAAGAGATAGCTCGTCCATTCCGCATCGCTCGCCGTTGCTGGATCCGGCATGGGCTTGACCTCGCCGCCCCAGACAAACTCGGAGATGTTGCGGGGCCCGTTCAGCGGGCAGTTCAGAATTTTCATGGGCTCACCTCAGTGGCCAACGGATGCCGCGCCCTTCTCGCCGACGAGATCGAAGGACGAGAAGCGGGAGAGAGCGAAGGGTTTGAGCAGGTCGGGCTGACGGCCCGTCGCCACACATTCGGCCATGCGCAGGCCGCACACGGGTGTCGCCTTGAAGCCCCATGTGCCCCAGCCGGCATCGATGTAATAGTTGTCAACGGGCGTCAGACCCATCACGGGCGAAAAGTCGGGTGTCATGTCGGCCATGCCCGCCCACTGACGCAGGATGCGCAACTCGCCCATGAAGGGGAAGAGTTCGAGCATGTGGCCCATCAGTCCTTCCTTGAAGTCGAGTGTGGAGCGCGTCGAGTAAAGGCCGTAAGGATCGGTGGCGCCGCCCATCACCATCTCGCCGCGGGCCGATTGGGAGATGTAGACGTGGAGCGAGCCCGACACGACGATCTGGTCGAGGATCGGCTTGACGGGCTCGGACACGCAGGCCTGTAGCGGGATGGTCTTGATCGGCAGCTTGAAGCCGGCCATCCGCGCCACATGGCTCGAAGCGCCAGCAACCGCCTGGAGGATCTTGCCGGCATGGATGGTGCCGCGGGTCGTCTCCACCCCAATCGCGCGGCCATGTTCGACGACAATGCCTTTCACTTCCGTCTGGGTGTGGACCTCAACGCCCCGCTTCATCGCTTCCTTGGCATAGCCCCAGGCCACCGCATCATGCCGCGCAATCGCGCCGGGGGGATGGTAGAGTGCACCCAGCACGGGATAGCGCGCGTCCTCCGATAAGTTCATCGTTGGGCACAGGCGGGCGATATCGTCAGGATAGATGACCTCGGAGTTGACGCCCATGTGCTTGTTGACCTCGGCGCGCCAGCGGGCGGTGCGCATGGCAGCATCGGTGTGCGCGAGCGTGAAATGTCCGCGCTCCGAATACATGACATTGAGATCGAGTTCGTTGGAGAGCGTGCGAAAGAGTTCGACGGACTCCTTATAGAACGCGACGCCCTCGGGCGTCAGGTAATTGGCGCGGACAATCGTGGTGTTGCGCGCCGTGTTGCCACCGGCCAGCCAGCCTTTGTCGAGAACGGCGACATTGGTGATGTTATGGCGCGTTGCCAGATAGTAGGCGGCGGCAAGGCCGTGGCCTCCCGCACCGATGATCACGACGTCGTAGGCTTTCTTGAGGTCCGGCTTCCACCGGAAGTGCGGGTCGTCCGGGTGCTCGCGCCGCACGGCATATTTGAGCAGGGCAAACGGCATGGGAGAGCTCCAGCGCGCGGACCGTCGAATTGGGTCGGAATTGGTTTTAAATTCATGATGCAAGAAATTTTCCGCTAGTTCAAGCCGCTGGGCGCATCATCGATCGGGACGACCGAGGGAAGATCGAATTGCTCAAGATGTCTTGACGCGGCGGCATCCTTTGCGTCAACACGTGATCCGGTCACCTCTAAAATGCCCCGTATTTTGCGGCGAAAAAGCCTCGTGAGTTCAGCGAACTCGGCGTGTCGTCGACGTGCCTGCACGTCAATGGGCAGCGCCAGCCGAAAAGTTGCCATATCAGATGGCTTGAAGTCGCGGCGGTTCTCAGACGCCCGCCAAATATCAAAATTGGTATTTAATTGGTTGCAATGTTTTCTTGACAAATTGCGACGCCCTGCCGCAGTCTCTCCGCGTTAATGCGCAAGCGGTCTTTTGGTCCAAGCCCAGAGGGCTCGTCAGAAGTCCCGGGCTACCACACTGGGGGAAGCACATGGGTAACAACCTCGACGCAGTGACCGTTGTCTTCACCGAGTTCTACTACTGGGTGACGGTCGTCTTCATGTTCCTGATCCACGTTGGCTTCTGTATGTATGAAGTCGGCGCGAGCCGACGTCGAAATCACCTCCACACGCTGATGAAGAACACGATGGCGATCCCACTCGTCACCGTCACGTTCTTTTTCTTCGGCTGGTGGATCTATTTCGCGTTTCAGAATGGCCCGTTCATCACGGGCGATTTAATCGAGGCGCCTCAAGCACTGCCTTGGAGCCCGCTTATGGCCACGCACCTGAGCGGACCGACCCCGGATGCGGGCGTCACTGCCGAGCAGGCAGCTCTCTGGCATCGTTTGAATGGCGTGTTCTGGGCGGCGTTCCTGCTCTTTTCATGGACAGCGGCTTCGATCGTCTCTGGAGCTGTCATTGAGCGAATTCGTTCGGGCGCTTTCTGGATCCTTGCCGTCGTGATCGGGTCGTTCACCTGGATTATCGATGCGGCGTGGGGCTGGAGTCCGCAAGGATGGATGGTGAAGCTCTTAGGCTATCACGACGCGTATGCGTCCGGCGTCATTCACGCCATTGCTGGTGGCTTCGCGCTCGGCGTCCTCGTGGTGCTCGGGCCACGGCTTGGTAAATTCCGACCCGATGGCACGCCGCGCGAGATTCCGCCGCACAATCCCTGGCTCGTCACCATCGGCTTGTTCCTCATCTACACGGGCTTCTGGGGATTTTATGCAGCCTGTAACGTGCCAATCATCAGTCCCCAAGGCATCGGCGGGCAAATCACGGGCGAGACGTGGACGGCGACCAACATTTATCTCGCGCCAACCACCTTGAGCGCCATCACGTTCAACTTCCTGATGTCCCTTTCGGGTGGATTAATGGCAGCCTACTTGATCTCCAAGGGTGATCCGTTCTGGACGTATTCCGGAGGTCTTGCTGGCATCATCTGTGCCTCTGCCGGCAATGATCTCTACCACCCGATACAGGCCATGTTCATCGGTTCCTTCGGAGCGGTGGCCGCCTACAAGCTGCACTACTTCGTCGAGCGCAACTTCAAAATTGATGATGCGGTCGGCGCCGTGGCGGTGCATGGCTATGCCGGCTTCCTCGGTCTCATCGTCGCCGGGTTTATGCTGTGGGGTCAACCGTCGTCGCCCTACGAAGGCTTTGCCACGATCAACCCGCTCGGTCAGTTCCTCGGTGCGTGCATCATGTTCTTCGTTCTGGGCTTCTTCCCGGCCTTCATCGTGTCGTGGATCCTCAGAATATTTGGCTTGCTGCGGGTACCCAAGGACGTGGAACTGATGGGCCTCGATTTCAGCTCGCAGGAAGCCTATCAGGCCGCCGTGCGAGATGTGACGTCGGCCGAAAAGGCTTTGGTCAATAACCGTTGAGCACATTTGTGCTCGTCCCGGCTGGACAATCCGGCCGGGACACGACGAACCTCTAGCGAGTTGTGAATGGACCGTGCGGGGCCGTCGCGAAAATATGAAATCGGTAGCGGCCTGTGGGAATTGGAGATCAAACTATGTCGACCAATGGACTGACGAGTTGGGCTGTCGATCTGAAAGACGTCGGCGCCATTTACCCGTTCCAAGGAACGGAAATCATCCTGACCCTGGCGGGCCTCGCATTTTGGATCCTCTGGCATGTGATCCAGAATGTGCAGGAGAGCAACGATCTGCGCTATGATCAGCAGCACGCCAACAAAAAGGCGCTGATCGAGGACGCAGTCGATCGCTATTGACGAGGGCAGCGAAAGCGCGGCCCGGTAACCTCCGTTGTTGCCGGGCTGATGTTTTCTTCTTCTCGATGTGCAATCGCCTATGAGCCCAGCGGACGTTGCTGATCAGGTCTCCACAGCAGTGAGGAGGCGTCCAACCCATGGCGCAACAGCCGATTTTGGAAGTCCGCAACCTGACGCGCCGTTTCGGCGGGCTCGTCGCGGTCAATGATCTTTCCTTCAAGGTTGCAGCGGGCGCCATCCACGGTCTCATCGGCCCCAATGGGGCGGGCAAGACAACCACATTCAATCTCATTTCCGGTTTCTACGCGCCGACATCGGGACAGGTTCTCTATCGCGGTGCCGATGTGTCGGGGCGCAAAACCAGCGCGTTGGCAGATTTAGGTTTGGTACGCACCTTCCAGGGCACGACGCTGTTCAAGGAGATGAGCGTGCTCGACAATGTGCGCGTGGGTTGTCATCGCAGCGCGCGCACAAATTTCTTCAAGCGTCTGACGGGCGCCGATCGCGCGACGGAGAGGGCGGCGGATCAGAAGGCGCACGCACTTCTCAGGGAATTCCATCTCGATCACTTGGCGGGTGAACTCGCCGACAGCCTGCCCCATGGCCACCAGCGCGCACTCGGCATGGTTGTCGCGTTGGCTGCAGATCCCAAAGTCCTGTTGCTCGACGAACCTTTCACGGGCATGAACCCCGAAGAGACGCGGCAGATGGTGGGTCTGGTGCGTCGTATCCGTGAGCGGGGGGTCACCGTCATGCTCGTGGAACACGACATGGCGGCCGTCA
>JAKALI010000439.1 GCA_021813195.1 Pseudomonadota bacterium | reverse complement strand
GATGAGATCGGCGCGGCCGATGAAGTTTTCGAACGGCACGTATCCGACCGCCCAAAGCGCGCGGCTGTCGGTGGAGTTGTCGCGATTATCACCCATCATGAAGTAATGGCCCTCGGGCACTTTATAGGGTCCGACATTGTCGAAGGGGCCATTCCTCTCCGCATCGAGCACGGTATAGGACACTCCGTTGGGCAGGGTTTCGATAAATGACGGAATGGTCACGACCCGACCGTCGTCGTCGACCGTCTGAAACGTCCCTTTGGGAACTTTGGGGACAGCCGTCCCATTGATGTAGAGTTGGCCCGCGCGCATTTCGATCTCGTCCCCGGGCAGGCCGATGACGCGCTTGATGTAGTCGGTTGCATTGTCACGTGGGAGTTTGAAGACCGCGACATCGCCGCGCTTGGGCTCTGATGCAAAAATGCGCCCCGAGAAGAGGTTCGGGCTGAATGGGAAGGAATAGCGGCTGTAGCCGTACGACAGTTTGGATACGAACAGATAGTCGCCAACGAGCAGTGTTTCCTTCATGGAGCCCGAGGGGATATTGAAGGGCTGATAAAAGAAGACGCGCACGACAAGCGCGATGGCTAGGGCCTGCAGGATTACGACGAATGTGTCCCACCAGCCGTGCCCTTGCGCGGTGCTGGTCTTGGAGGGGGTGTTCATGTCGTCTCCCGAGTGTGTCGGTCCATCGTATGTCGGCTCGACCCGAACGTTCTCGTTGTTTCCGCTCAGGACATCGCGCGCCGCCCTTCAGGCAGCGCCGCTCGCTATACCGGGTCCGTGCTGGCGATGCAATTCGGCTGGGCTGAACGAGCGCCGGCTTGCGGCGGTCAGCCTCACCCCCGCGCGCTGTCTTTCTGCGGCAGACAGGAAATGATCACAACGGCTTCCGCAAGCGGATAATCGTCCGTAATCGTAAGATCGATGCGCGCCTCAGTCCTCTCGGGCAATAGCCGCTGGAGTTGGCGCGCAGCGCCGCCAGTCAGCACCAGCGTTGGTCGGCCACTTGGCAGATTGACGACGCCCATGTCACGCCAGTAGACGCCACGCCGCAGCCCGGTTCCAAGAGCCTTCGCGCAGGCTTCCTTGGCCGCGAAGCGTTTAGCGTAGGAGGCCGCGCGCTCAGCGCGCCGTTCTGAGCGCTCGCGTTCGATTTCGGTGAAGATGCGCGCGATGAAACGTTCGCCGTAGCGTTCGAGTGTCGCCTCGATCCGGCGAATGTCGATGATGTCGTTGCCGATGCCTAGAATCATCGCATGCGCTCTCTCAACCCGTCGCGGGCATCGTCCATCAACGCCCGCATGTGGCGAATGGCCGAATGCATGCCGCCAAAAATTGCCTCGCCGATCAAGAAGTGTCCGATATTGAGCTCGACAACCTGCGGCAGGCGGGCGACGGCCCGGACGGTATTGTACGTCAGTCCGTGTCCGGCATGAACTTCCAGGCCGGCCTCGTGGGCGAGCGCCGCAGCTCTCGTCAATCGCTCAACCTCAGCAAGCACTCCAGCCGCATCATCTTCCAGAGCCCGCTCGCAATAGGCGCCTGTGTGTAATTCGACGATATCGGCACCGATCCGGGCGGATGCCTCGATCGCGTCTGGGTCAGGTTCGATAAAAAGTGAAACGCGGATCGATGCGGCGCGCAGGGCATCGACGACGGCTCGCAGCGCATCTCCCCCGCGCGCGACGTCGAGCCCACCCTCCGTCGTGCGCTCTTCGCGTCGTTCCGGCACAAGGCAACAGGCGTGGGGCACATGGCGCAGTGCAATGGCGAGCATTTCCTGCGTCGGGGCCATTTCCAGATTGAGAGGACGCGTCAGTTCCTCCTTGAGGCGCGCAATGTCACGATCGGAGATATGACGGCGATCTTCGCGCAGATGGGCCGTAATTCCGTCCGCACCAGCCTCAATCGCGATATGGGCGGCGCGCACGGGGTCAGGATGTCGTCCGCCGCGCGCATTGCGGATGGTGGCGACGTGGTCGATGTTGACGCCGAGCCGCACGTACTTGAGCTGAGGCGTAAGCGGATAAGCAGGCATGGGATCTCGACTTTGTTCTGGTTTGGCGTGCGACTTCATTCGAAGACGCGCTCGACAGCGCTGACGATCTGGGTTTGCTTGAGACCGAAAATGATGCGGTTCAAGTGGGCAAGGTCGTAGACTTCGATCTCAATCTTGAGTTCAGCGAAATCCGAGGCGCGGCGCGTCAATTTCAGATTGTCGATATTGCCGTCGGCGTTGCCGATGACCTCCGCGATTTTGGCCAGCGTGCCGGGTTCGTTGGGCGCGGTGACAAGAATGCAGGCTGGGAAACGTTCGCGCTTTTGCGGATCGATGTCCCAGGACATGTCGATCCATCGTTGATGTTCGAATTCGCGCAGCCGGGGCGAATGGATTTGGAAGATGCGAATGCCAGCACCAGGCTCCAGCACACCGACGATACGGTCGCCAGGGACCGCTCCGCCTTCTTCGAAAATGACGGGGACATCGTCTTTGAGCCCGCGCAGGGTGATGCCGCCGGCCGTTCGCGAGGACGCTGCAGGCGAACTCGACCTGTCATTGCCAGCTGCCGATTTCAATCGCAGGCCAGTTATTTTTGTCAGCCCCAGCCAGCCCTTGAGCGGCAGTTTGTTTGCCCCTTGCGTTTCATTGGCGGCGGGCGTCGCGCGGTCCGGTGCAACGGCGCGTAGCACCTCGCCAGGCTGCAGCTCACCCCGTGCGACGGCCGCAAGCACCTCGTCCAGGGTTTTCATCGGAAACTTGGAGAGCACCCGTTTGACGTTCTCATCCGCATAAGGGAGTTCCGCGGCCTCGAAGGCGGCCACGACCAATCGTCGGCCCAGTTCGACATACTGGCGGCGAACAGCTTCGCGCGCGGCGCGACGGATCGCACTTTGCGCTCGGCCCGTGACGCATAGTCCTTCCCAGGCTGCCGGCGGAACATGGCCTTTGGCCGTTCGGATCTCGACCTCGTCGCCATTGCGCAACTGGGTGTCGATCGGGACGTGGCGCCCATTGACGTAGGCGCCGACGGCCTGATTGCCGATGTCGGTGTGCACGGCATAGGCGAAGTCCAGCGGTGTTGCTCCGCGCGGCAGGGCGATGAGCCGGCCTTTCGGGGTGAAGCAGAAGACCTGGTCCTGAAAGAGCTCGAGCTTCGTGTGCTCGAGAAACTCCTCTGGATTGGAGCCTTCCAACAGAGTCTCGACGATGCGGCGAAGTCCGGCGTACGGGCCGAGGTCCGTGTTGTCGTTATGGGGTGCGTTGCCGTTTGAGACGGATCTGGAAGTCGCGTCCTTGTACATCGCGTGGGCGGCGATGCCGTATTCGGCCACTTCATGCATCTCCTGCGTGCGGATCTGCAATTCCACGCGCTGATGCCGCGGGCCGACGACGGTGGTGTGGATGGATCTGTAGTTGTTCTGCTTGGGCGTCGAGATGTAGTCCTTGAAGCGTCCGGGCACGAGCCGCCACGTCGTATGCACAACCCCCAACACGCGATAGCAATCGGCAACGTCCCGTGTGATGACGCGGAAGGCGTAAATATCCGAGAGCTGTTCCAAGCTGATCTGGCGGTTCGATATTTTGCGCCAAATGGAATAAGGTTTTTTTTCTCTGCCTTTCACCTGGGCTTCGATACCGGCTTCCGCGAGTTTTTCGGCGAGGGCGTGCTCGATCTCCTCGACCAATCCTTCATTCTTGACGCGCAGTTGCGCCAGCTTGTCCGTCACAGTCTTGTAGGCTTCTGGATGCAGCCATCGGAACGCGTGCTCTTCAAGTTCATCGCGCATGGCCTGCATGCCCATGCGGCCGGCAAGCGGGGCGTATATGTCGAGCGTTTCTTGAGAAATGCGCTGGCGGCTCGCCGGCTTCATGTGCTCGATCGTGCGCATGTTGTGGAGCCGGTCGGCGAGCTTGACCAAGAGCACGCGGATGTCCGCGGATATCGCGACCAGCAACTTGCGGAAATTCTCAGCCTGCTCGGTCTGTTTGGAGACGAGATCCAAACGTTTGATTTTGGTGAGACCGTCCACCAGCGCGCCGATCTCAGGTCCGAACAGCTGGTCAATTTCAGCCCTCGTCGTGTCGGTATCTTCGATCACGTCATGCAAGAGCGCCGTCGCGACCGTTGCATCGTCGAGTTTCAGCTCGGTTAGGATGGCAGCAACTTCGAGAGGGTGGGAGAAATATGGGTCGCCGGATGCTCGCTTTTGTTGACCATGCGCTTTCATGGCGTAGACATAGGCCCGATTGAGCAGGGCCTCGTCAGCATCGGGGTCGTATCGTTGAACGCGCTCTACCAATTCGTACTGGCGCATCATTTCGGCAATCGGTCCTCGGGCGGCCATACGGGGGCACTATCAATATCGCGCGCCGCACAAACAGTCACGTGCCCGGCATCAGTCGGGTGCCCGCCTCCTTCAAACAAACGCCGTTGAAACTTGCCGCCTCGGCCGGAGGGCTCGCGGTGCGCCCTCAGCGGCCGCGTTCGCGGGGGTTCGGCGGACCTCCCGTGGCGGAGGAGGGCTCCGTGGGCGTCGGCGACGGCC
>JAKALI010000438.1 GCA_021813195.1 Pseudomonadota bacterium | reverse complement strand
GCGGTGATTCTGTCCGATTGGCGAGCGTGCGCCGGTCGCGATGTTGAGCCGCGCGCTCTATGGCAAAGTATGCAGTAGAATGCTTCCGAGGGCGTCTGCTTCGTACGCGCACTTGCAAGTGCATTTCAATGTGGCCCCAATATTCTGTATTGTCATCGGAAATGGCATATATGAAAGGGCAAATTCTTATTTGTTTAGGGGACCGAGCTTGCATCGAGTCAATTCAAAAACAGAGGTGCCTTATGGAACAATCGCTTTTCATTTTCATTTAGTGTTTTGAATTCAATTTTGTGACGAGTAATCACGATGAACTAGTCTGATAGAGACCCGCTCAGTCGTTCGATTAGAACGAGAGTGTGGTCCTGCAGAAGGCTTCACTCGCGGGTGCGGTCTGTGGCTGCGCGTTCAATCCATTGGGGCGACGCCTAAAGCTTTGGGAGGAGCTCCAATGTCAAAGTCGAAAAACCCCATAAGCCGCCCGTTGAAGCGCAGAACCGTTCTCAAGGCTGGTCTCGCGTTAGGCACGCTGCAAGTCACAAGCCCGTTTCTCGTAAAGGCGCTTGGAGAGGTGCCGGTCAAGATCGGTCTCGACGATCCGTTCACCGGCACTTATGCCGAGCTCGGTCTGCACGAGAAGATCGGCTGCCAGCTCGCGGTCGATGAGATCAACAAAAAGGGCGGCATTCTCGGCCGACACGTCGAGTTGCTGTCGGAAGACTCGAGCAGCACCGATACCGGCATTGCGGAGCAGAAGGCGCAACAGCTGATCGACAGTGACAAGGTCAATTTCCTTCTCGGCAACGTCAATTCGGCGATGGCGCTCGCCATCAGCGACGTTGCCCATCGTAAGGGCGTGCTGTTGATCGTTACTGGCGGACACACGGATCCGGTGACCGGCACCGATTGTCATTGGAATACGTTCCGTGTCTGCAACACGACCCGGATGGAAACCAATTCGGTCTCCAAGCTGCTGTTCGAGAAATACGGCAAGAAGTGGTACTTCATCACACCAGACTACGCCTTCGGCCACACCCTGCAGAAGGGCTTTGAGGCCAGCCTGAAGAAGTTCGGAGGCACCGAGGTCGGCGCCTCATTGACGCCGCTCGGCACCACCGACTTTTCGTCTTACCTCATCAAGGCGGAGGCGACCCATCCGGACGTCCTCATCTTGCTGACCGCCGGGCAGGACGCCGTCAACTCGCTCAAGCAGGCGGTTGAGTTCGGCCTTAACAAGAAATTCCACATCGCCGGCGCCCAGCAGGAGTTGGAAGTGCTGGAAGGCCTGCCGCCGAACGCGCGCATCGGCACCTGGGTGTTCGAATGGTATTGGGATCAGCCGAAAGTTTCGCATGTGAAGGAGTTTGTGGCGGCGATCCGCAAGATCAATAACGGCAAGGTGCCGACCGCACGCCATTGGTTCGGGTATGCGGCGACCTGGACCTGCGCCGTGATCGCCAACGAGAAGAAGACACTCGATGCGCAAAAGCTAGCCAAAGGCCTAGAGGGTTTCACCCTGCCGCCCGAGGTCGCCTTGATGCCGGATAAGGTGTTCTACCGCGCCGGGGACCATCAGCTGATGCCTGACCTTTATGTCGGCCACGCGGTCGAACACGGGCCGATGCCGGAGGACCTGTTCCACGTCGACCAGATCGTTAAGGGCGTCGACGCAGCGTTGCCCGTGTCGGAGACCGGCTGCCATCTCAAATGGCCGACGGCATGAATCGAAGATTGAGCAATTGGAATGCGCGATATCAATATCAAGAGCTTTGAGCTGCTGACCGGACTGTTTGGCGTGGTCTGGGTATTGAACGCCGCGTTTCAGGCACGCGCTTGGCTGTTCGCGCCTGACGGTGCGGCGGGGGCCAATCTGCTCAATGCCTTCGCCAAGGCCGAAGCGAAAGCGCCGGCGTGGCTTCAACCGCTGCTTATCGGAGTGCTGCACGGCATACAGACGATCGGGCCAAGGACGGTCGCCGTGGTGATGGTCGTCATCGCCGCGGCGCTCGGGCTTTCGCTCCTGACGCGGCGCTTGCTCGCCATTTTTGCCGCGTTCGGCGTATTTTACTCCTTGGTCTGCTGGGTGCTGCTTGACGCCCTCGGCTTTCCTTATGCTCATGGCCAGACTGATCCCGGCGTATTCATCCCCTATGCGATCGCCTTCCTGTTCGTCCTCGGGGTACGTCCGGTAGATGACGCCGCGGCGCACGGCAATGTGCGGGTCATCACCCCGCTTTGGGAAACCGCGCGCCTGTTGTTCGGCCTGTTATGGGCTTTCGACGCCGCGCTGAAGTGGATGCCAGCATTCTTGTTTCATTTCAGTAGCCAGATTACCTCCGTCATTGTCGGCCAACCGCATTGGATTGCAGAATGGCTGCACTTTGTCGCTCTAGTGATCGGCACGGTCGGGCCGGTAGTGGTCGCCGTGATCATCGCCCTGGTTGAAACGATCATCGCCCTGGGCCTGCTGAGCGGGCGTGGCCTGCCGCTCATTCTGCCGCTCGGCATTCTCTACTCCCTAGCGGTTTGGGCGACGGCCGAAACCTTCGGCGGACCATATACCGCTGCCGGAACTGGGGTGCGCGGCAATGTCATCGGCAATGTGATCATTTATCTCGTGCCGTTCCTATTCCTGAGCGCCGAGCTTTACGCGCGCAGCGCATGGACGCGCTGGAATTTGCGTTTCGGGCAAAGCATTGCGGCGAGTCACTCCGCGCACGCGTCCTGAATCATCCTGCATTGCACGGCGGCGGTGCAGTCATGCGTTTCGGTCAGGAAACTCGACGCCGGCCGGAGCGTTGAACGATCGCCTTCTTGGCTTGGCTCGCATAGGGAAGGTGCCTTTCCACGGTCATGTCGCCTTAATGTTATATTTCTCGCGCCGGAAAGCAGCGGCGATTCTGCTCACCACGCTCGTCGTCTGCCTGTTCGTTATCCCCGATTTCGTTGCCAGACAGAGTATCCAGAGCTGGCCGAAATGGGCGCAGCATCACCTAGTGCTTGGGCTCGATCTGCGCGGGGGCTCCTATTTGCTGCTGCAGGTCGACAGCGATGCCGTCCGGAAAGAAATGGTCGAAACGCTGCGCGACGATATGCGGCGCCGCCTGCGCGAGGCCCGCATCGGGTATCAGGATCTTCATTCGCAAAATGGCAGCGTCGAGGTACGATTCAAGACTAGCGCCGATCTGGCGCGCGGCCGTGAACGGCTGGACGCATTGGTAGAACCGCTCCGCGGCCTGTTGGGGAGCACGGGGCAATATACCGTGCAAATGAGCGAACCCGGCGGCGGATGGCTTCGGCTGGCGCCGACGCCGGCGGCCGTCACGGCACACGTGCACCAAGCCGCCCAGCAATCGATCCCGATCATCGAGCGGCGCGTCAACGAGCTCGGCACCGTCGAGCCCACAATCGAGAGCGAGGGCGCCGACCGTATCGTCGTGGAGGTGCCGGGGCTCAAGGATCCAACCCGCCTGAAGGCGTTACTAGGCAAGACCGCCAAACTGACCTTTCAACTGGTCGACCTGTCGACGACCGTCGAACAGGCCTTGCAGCAGGGGGCTCCCCGGGATGACGAGATTCTCTACGATACCAAGCACACGCCGCCGATCCCCTATCTGGTGAAAAAGCAGGTCGCGGTGTCCGGCGCGGACCTGACCGATGCCGAGCCGGGCTTCGACCAGAGGACCAGCCAGCCGATCGTCTCCTTCCAATTCAATGCGGATGGCGCCCGCCGCTTTGCGGAGATCACGCAAGCGAATGTCGGCCGGCCGTTCGCGATCGTGCTCGATAATCAGGTGATCTCCGCGCCGGTCATCCGGGAGCCGATCCTCGGCGGCTCCGGAGAGATTTCAGGCAATTTCACCGTGCAGCAGGCCAACGACCTCGCGATACTTCTACGTGCGGGCGCGCTGCCGGCTCCCCTGACGACCATCGAGGAGCGCACGGTCGGCCCGGGCCTCGGCGCCGATTCGATCAGGGAAGGGGAGACGGCTTCCGTGGCGGGGTCGGCATTCGTTGTCCTGTTCATGCTCGCGACCTACGGCTTATTCGGTCTGTTTGCGGACATCGCGGTGGCCATCAATGTGCTCATGATCTTCGGCATCTTGTCGCTGCTCGACGCCACGCTGACGCTTCCCGGTATTGCCGGCGTTGTGCTCACAGTCGGAATCGCGGTCGACAGCAATGTATTGATATATGAGCGGATTCGGGAGGAGGCACGGCACGGACGAACGGCAATCGCCGCCATCGACACAGGGTTCAAGCGGGCGCTGTCAACGATTCTCGACTCGAACATCACGACGTTGATCGCTGCGGCGGTGCTTTATTTCATCGGCAGCGGTCCGGTGCGTGGTTTTGCGGTTACTTTGGGCGTCGGGATCGTCACCACGCTCTTCACGGCCTTCACGCTGTCGCGATTGATCATCGCGGGGTGGATCCGGCAGTTCCATCCGCAACGTGTGCCTCTGTGAACGATTTCGTGGGGCGAGAACTCATGAAAGTGCGGACGATGCGAGACGACGTTATCGATACCGAATTGTTGCCGTTCTACAGGCGGA
>JAKALI010000437.1 GCA_021813195.1 Pseudomonadota bacterium | reverse complement strand
GCGGAAAAGAAATGGGCTGCCGGCGCCGTAGAGAAAGAAATGCGCCGGGCAAGGTGCGTATTCCGGAGGACGTGGTCAGACTGTCCGACAAGGTGATCATCCTGTCCGGTGATCATGGGCGCCGAATCTTCGTTGCTTGCTTCTATCGTTTGGGGGGCGCAGGGGGCGAAGCCCCCTGCGCCCCCCAAACTCTTGGTTTGAACGTCTGCGAACGCAAATCAGTGATGGCGTCAGAGGGCTTGTATCAGCATGGCGGCCGCCTCTTCGGCTGAAATCTGTGCCGTGTCAACGACGACGGATGGGGCATCCGGCGGTTCGTATGAACTGCTCACACCGGTCATATTGGGTAGCGCTCCCGCGCGGGCCTTCTTGTAGAGCCCCTTGGGATCCCGTTGCTCGCAGATGGCAAGCGGTGTGGCGACGAACACTTCGAGGAAGTGTTCCGCCCCGATCAGTTGTCGTGCCATTTCCCGTTCGGCCCGGAATGGGCTGATGAACGCGGTCATGACGATCATCCCGGCATCCATCATCAGCTTCGCCACTTCTGCGACGCGTCGGATGTTTTCCACCCGATCCACGTCGGCAAAGCCCAGGTCCTTGTTCAAGCCCTGCCGGATGTTGTCGCCATCCAGGATGTAGGTTCGCTTTCCTTGGGAGTGCAGAACTTCTTCCAGCGCATTGGCAATCGTGGATTTCCCGGATCCGGATAATCCGGTGAACCAGATCACTTTTCCGCGGTGACCGTTGAGCCGCTCACGGTCTTCGCGCCGGATCGAGAGCGACTGCCTGTGTACATTCTGGGCACGGCGCAGGCTATGGCGGATCATGCCTGCCGCGACGGTGGCGTGCGAGAACTTGTCGACCAGTATGAATCCCCCAAGCGTTCGCGATCGTTCATATTGCTCGAACACGACATTCCTGGAGAGCGCGAACTTACAGACGGCGATATCGTTCAGGGCAAGAGCCCTGCAGAGTTCGTGCCGCCGCGTATTGACATCGATCCGATAGGAAATGGCGCTGATGGATGCCGCCGCCCATTGGTGGGCGAGCTTACACTCGTAGACCCGGCCGGGCATACCTGCCTCTTCGCTCATCCAGACGAGCGTCGCCTCGAACTGGTCGGTGGTTTCCAGGGGCTGCTCGGCATGTGCGAGGACGTCGCCGCGCGATGCATCAACCTCACGGTCCGCGACGATGGTAACCGCGTCGCCGGCTTCTGCGGCGGGCAGATCGCCGCTCATCGTGACAAGGCGCGCGACCCGCGCTGTTTCTCCGGACGCGGTGACGCGGATGCGGTCACCGAGTGCGACCCGGCCGGCGGCGACGGTTCCGCTCCAGCCCCGAAAGTCAGGGTTGGGGCGGTTCACCCATTGCACTGGGAATATCAACTTGCCGTCGGGCGGTTGGGTCGTGTCGACGGTTTCCAGGAATTCCAGGAAGGTGGGACCGCGGTACCAAGCGGTTCGTGGCGAAGGCGATGTGAGGTTGTCGCCGCGGATCGCGGAAAGCGGGAACGGCGTGACGCTCGAAAAAGAGCATTCCGCAGTGGCTCCGGCGAAAGATTCGACGATGTCATCGAAAACCCTTTGTTCGTAGCCGACGAGGTCCATCTTGTTGACGGCGACCGCGATGTGGCGGATCCCCAGCAAGGAGACGAGATAGGCATGGTGCCGGGTCTGCGTCTGAATGCCGCGTCGGGCATCGATGAGCAGCACGGCGGCATCGGCAGTGGATGCGCCCGTGACCATATTGCGGGTGAATTGCTCGTGACCGGGTGTGTCAGCAACAATGAACTTGCGGCGTGGCGTGGCGAAGAACCGGTATGCCACGTCGATGGTTATGCCTTGCTCGCGCTCGGCGGCGAGGCCGTCCGCCAGCAACGCGAAGTCGATGTCGTGGCCTTGTGTTCCGTGGCGCCGAGAGTCCGCTTGCAAGGCCGCAAGTTGGTCGTCGGGAATTTGACCGGTTTCCCACAGCAACCGGCCGATCAGCGTGCTCTTTCCGTCGTCCACGCTGCCGCAGGTCAGAAAGCGCAGCGTATCTTGCTGCGCGCGTTGCCGCAACCACCGATCGAGGCGACGCGCATTGGCATCGCTTATGTCGCTTGTCGCCGATGGCGGGCAAGCGGATTGATGGGCGCCGGCCATCAGAAATAGCCCTCCTGTTTTTTTCGCTCCATGCTTGGCAGTGTCCCGCTCGTAGTTGAAGCTTCAGACGGCGGTCGATTCACAGACTACGCGACTTTCGTTTCTTGAACAACACGTTCCTTCTGTCGGCCAAGAGCGGCAGCGAGGACCCAGAGGTCGCGGAAGCCCTGAATCCTTCGAAACGATTTCTCTGCTTGCAAATATCCAGCAGCCGTCCAGCGAACTGCCATTTCCGCGTCGCGGTAGCGGCATACCCGGCCGGAGACGCGCCGTACGGACCCGTTCGGGTTTTCGATGATGTTCGTGGTGCTCAGGCAGCGCACGATCGCTGGCGGCAGACGCAGCCGGTTTACCGTGAAGGTCTCCTCCAGACCTTCGAGCAGGCTCGCCGCCGCGTCGGGGTAGTCGGCGCGCAGCCACTGCGCCTGATGGCGCATCTTCGCGATGCCGTCCTTCTCGGGAAGCTTGTAAGCGGCGTGCATCACCGCGCGCGTCTGCGCCCGGATGTTGTCGTCCCTGATGCGTTCAAGCACGTTGCGCAGCTTGTGCGTACGGCAGCGTTGCACCAGCGCCGAGTCGCCGAACATCTCCTCGATCGCCGAGCGCAGCGCCTTGGAGCCGTCGATCACGAACAGCGTCTTGTCGTCCACCGAGACGCCGCGCGCGATCAGGCTCGCCAACAGATCCTTGACCACCCGCGCGTTCTCGCTCGATCCGACGACAAGGCCCAGCACATGTTTGGCGCCGTCGGCGTCGACGCCAATCGCCGCCAGAATGTGATGCTCGGCCACGACAATGCCGTCGAGGTAGATCGCCAGAAGCTCCACATCATCGAAGCGCCGCTGCATCAGCGCTTGCAGCTCCCGGCGGCTTGCCTCGATGAATTTGCGCGACACGCTGCTCTTGGCAATGCCCACCGTGCCGGCCATCTTCGGCAGCACCGTGGCGTATTTCCGCGTCGACACTCCGTTGACCAGAATCTCGCGCATGCGATCGGCCAAGCGCGGTTCGGCGCACAGACGTTGGTAGGCCGGGACCGGCACCTCGCCACCTTTTCCCGCTTTGGTTCGCAGCCGCGGTCGCGTCACGGAGAGCTTGCGTTCCGCCAGCACGATGCGCCCGCGCTGCTGCCCGTGCCAGCGCACCTCGCCGTCGGCGACGCCGGGGCGCTTGGCCCCAGCGACTTCCTGCGCCGAGAGCGTCAGCAGCCGCTCCACGAAGCTTCGCGCCGCCGCCGTCATCAGCTCGTCCACGCTCGACTGCGCATCTTCAATCAACTCCAGCAACGGCAGCAGCACCTGGTCGCGGTCCGCGAAATAGCTGCGCAGCGCCCCTTTGTCGTCGCGCTTGACCGTCGAAAGCAGCACTTTCCTGCCAGCAGTATTTCCCCTACGATTGCCCATGGCGGTTTCCTTTCCTCGAGTTTCACAGGTTGGCAAACCCGATTCTCTCGGATTCACCAGGAAACCGCCGCCCTCAACCTTCAACTACGTTTGGGACATCGCCCCATGCTTGCTTCCGCGTCAGAGTCGATTCTTCGCCCCTGGCGTTCCGACAGGCGCGATTCGGCAAGCTCCAGCAGGACGTCCTCGACGGTTCGTGCGTTCGATGCGATGGCGCTCGTCAGCGGGTAGCAGCCCAGCGTGCGGAAGCGCACGGTGCGAAGTTCGATGGCTTCTCCCGGCGCGAGGCGGAAGCGCCCGTCATCGACCACCAGCATCATGTCGGAACGTATGACCACCGGGCGCGGCTTGGCGAAATAGAGCGGCACGACCGCAATGCCTTCCTGGTGGATGTATTGCCAGATGTCAAGCTCGGTCCAGTTGGAGATCGGAAACACGCGAATGCCTTCACCCGGACCTTTGCGGGTGTTGTACAGATTCCAGAGTTCCGGGCGCTGGCTCTTGGGGTCCCATCGGTGCGTGGCTGTGCGGAAGGAGAACACCCGCTCCTTGGCGCGCGATTTTTCTTCGTCACGCCGGGCGCCGCCCATCACGACATCGAAACCGTGGCGGTCCAGGGCCTGCTTCAGCCCTTCAGTCTTGGTGATATCGGTGTACAGCGCGGATCCGTGGTCGAACGGATTGATGTTTCTTTCGACGGCATCGGGGTTGGTATGCACCAGCAGTTCCATGCCGCTTTCGCCCGCCACGAAATCGCGGAACCGGTACATCTCCTGAAATTTCCAGCGCGTGTCAACATGAAGCAGCGGAAATGGTGGGGTGCCGGGATAGAATGCCTTTCGTGCCAAGTGCAGAAGAACGCTGCTGTCCTTGCCGATCGAATACAGCAGGACGGGATTGCGCGCTTCGGAGACCGCCTCGCGGAGAATGTGGATGCTTTCCGCCTCCAAGCGCCGGAGGTGCGGCGAGATGCGGTGCGTTGGTCGCAGGAGGGTAGCGGCGGCGTCCGACCC
>JAKALI010000436.1 GCA_021813195.1 Pseudomonadota bacterium | reverse complement strand
TCTGATAGCTCCGCCAGCGCGTTGCCGATCTGCTGAACATTTTCCATGCGCTCGGACAAATCCGCGGCGAATTTAACGACCTTCACCACTTGGCCGTTCGCGTCGAAGATGGGGTTATAGCTCGCCTGCAGCCAGACGTTTCGCCCGCCTTTGCCGATGTGGTGATAATCGCCGGAGAGGAATTCCCCATCGCTCAGTCGGCGCCAGAATTGCTTATATTCGGCGCTGGCGGCGAATCCGGGATCCACGAACATGCGGTGATTCCGGCCTTTGATCTCCTCCATCCGGTAGCCGACGGTTTTGAGGAAATTCTCGTTCGCCTCCAAGATCGTGCCGTCCGGCTGAAAAGTTATCATCGCCTGGGAACGTTGGATGGCACTGAGGATGCTAAGTTCCTCCATCGCCTTCGTATGAACCGCCGTTATATCGAGGCCGAGCTCGACAATTGTCTTTACCCGGCCGGCTCGCCCGCGCACCGGCGTGTAGGAAGCGCGTAGCCATAAATCCCGCCCGGCTTTGTCGATCCGGCGATACCGTCCGGTCTTGAACATGCCTTTGGCAAGGTCGTCCCAGAAGGCGGCGTAATCCGGACTGGCGGCATCCTTGGGCGGCATGAGCATACGGTGGTGGCGCCCCACGAGTTCCGACAGCGCATAGCCTGTGGCTTGCAGGAAATGCTTGTTGGCATCCAGGATCACTCCCTGGGGGGTAAATTCGATCACGGCGAAAGAGCCGCAAAGAGCATTGAACGTGGCGGAGTTCTGGAGGAGACGCAGAGGGCTGAGGAGAGGCATGGGCTCGGCCTTTTTAATGATTGCCGGCCCGATAATGGGTGGTTTTTGCTAACGTTATATGAATCCGAGCAGTAAAACAAAAAGCCCGGCAGCTTGCGCTGCCGGGCCGGATCGGCTTTCTGTGTAGAAAGATTATTCTTCGGTCTGCTGATTGCGGCGACGGATGGCCGCACCCAGAATGTCGCCCAGCGAGGCGCCGGAGTCCGATGAGCCGTAATCGGTGATTGCCTGCTTGTCCTCGTCGATCTCCTTGCCCTTGATCGTGAGCTGCAACTTGCGGGCCGCGCGGTCCACCGCCGTGATCTTGGCGTCGACCTTGTCGCCCACGCCAAAACGCTCGGGGCGCTGCTCTGCCTTGTCGCGCGCAAGTTCGGCGCGGCGGATGAAGCCGGTTAGCACGTCGTCCACCTTCACCTCGATGCCATTGCTCTGCACGGCGGTGACCACGCAGGTGACGATCTGGTTCTTGTGGATGCGGTCCAGCACGCCAGCGGCAGGATCCACCTCAAGCTGCTTGACGCCGAGCGAGATGCGCTCCTTTTCCACGTCCACATCCAGTACCTTAGCCTTGACGACTTGGCCCTTCTCGAACTTGGTGATTGCCTGCTCGCCGGCTTCTTCCCAAGAGAGGTCTGACATGTGGATCATGCCGTCGATCTCCGGGCCAACCGCAATGAACAGGCCGAACTCGGTGATGTTACGGATCTCGCCCTCGACGATTGAGCCAATCGGGTGCTCGTCCTGGAATTCTTCCCAGGGGTTGCGCTGCACCTGTTTCAGGCCCAGCGAGATACGGCGCTTGGAGGCGTCGACATCCAGCACGACCACTTCGACTTCCTGGCTTGTGGAGACGATTTTGCCAGGATGGGCATTCTTCTTGGTCCACGACATTTCAGAGACATGCACGAGACCTTCGACGCCGGCTTCCAGTTCCACGAAGGCGCCGTAATCGGTGATGTTGGTGACGCGGCCGGTAGCCTTAACGCCCGGCGGGTACTTCACGTCCACGCCTTCCCACGGATCGGCCTCGAGCTGTTTCATGCCCAGCGAGATCCTCTGGGTGTCGGCGTTGAAGCGGATGACCTGCACCTTTACCGGTTGGCCAATGGTCAGTGCTTCGGCCGGATGATTAATACGCTTCCAAGCGATATCGGTCACATGCAGCAGGCCGTCGACGCCGCCGAGATCGACGAAGGCACCGTAATCGGTAATGTTCTTGACCACGCCGTCGAGAATCATGCCTTCTTTCAGGCCGGTGATTAGCTCGGAGCGCTGCTCGGCGCGGGTTTCTTCGAGTACCGCGCGACGGGAGACGACGATGTTGCCGCGCTGGCGATCCATCTTCAGAATCTGGAAGGGCTGAGCCACACCCATGAGCGGACCAACATCGCGCACGGGGCGGATATCAACCTGGGAGCCGGGCAGAAACGCAGTGGCGCCGCCGAGATCAACCGTGAAGCCGCCCTTGACTCGGCCATGGATGACGCCATTCACACGGGTCTGGGCTTCGAACGCCTTCTCAAGCTGTGTCCAGCTTTCTTCGCGCCGCGCCTTCTCGCGCGACAGAACCATCGAGCCGTCCTTGTCCTCGTAGCGTTCGATGAACAAATCATACACGTCGCCGGGATTGACCTCGGGCTTAGCGCCGACGGGGGCGAACTCACGCAGCGGCACGCGGCCTTCCGATTTTAGGCCAACATCGACAATCACGTAATCGTCGTCGATGCGCAGCACGCGGCCGGAGACGACGGAACCTTCGAAGCCGGCGTCACCGCCAAGGGAGGAATCAAGCAGGGCGGCGAAATCATCGGCGCCGGTATAAGCCGGCGCATCGGAATGGCGCAGGGCAATATTGGAAGAAGCCATGTGGCTGTGTGTGTCCTTGAAAACGGGCTGGTTCAGCCCTGTGGCATGCGCGGCCTGGGTGTCAGGCAACGGCTAGAGCATCCCAGCCGTTTGGCGGGGATGTCCGGTTGAGTGATGCCGCGCTGTTTAGACCTGATGGCGGCAAAGTCAAGTAAAACCGGGCCGGCGCAGGATTTGCCTTGGCACGAGGGTGACCGTGCCCGCTGGAGCCATGATGGTGGCAGTCCTGTGGTGCATTTTGGACGCCAGCGTGGCTTGGCGCCGACATTTTTATGCTAGGTCTAGTCGGCCTGTGTAGGACTTGCCGATTATTGGCGCTACCAGCCTTCTACTGGTATTTCTACCATATGGCGGGGCCGTGATGCAGCGTGCAGCTGAGGCTTCATGTTCGCAGATTAGCTGCTATAAGCCGGACGCAATGACATATTTCCGCTCCGGCTTTGTCCGTCTGTCCCTGCTTGCTCTCGGCCTCACTCTGGCCTCCTGTTCAGGCTCCTCCAAAAGTGCCGCATCGCTGGGTGACTTCGCCAGCGGCACTATGCCGCCACCGGATCAAGCTTACGCCATAGCCGTAGGGCGCATGCAGAATGGCGATTATGGCAAGGCGGTGAGCGATTTTGACGCGCTGCAGGAAACCTACCCTTACTCCACTTGGTCTACACATGCGGAGCTTCTGGGCGCCTATTCGCAATATAAACAGATGGATTACCAGGACGCGATCAGCTCACTGAACCGCTATATCCAACTGTATCCGGAGAACAGCGAGGTTGCTTATGCCTACTACCTGAAGGCGCTCTGCTATTTCGAGCAGATCGGTGGTGTGCAGCGTGACCAGACGGTAACCTACGAAACCATTCAGGCGCTGAATGACGTGATTACCCACTTCCCGGACAGTGCCTATGCCCACGATGCGCGGATCAAGCTCCGCCTAGCCTATAACCGTCTCGCCGGGCATGATATGTCGATTGGCCGGTATTACGAGAAACAACATCTCTATGCCGCTGCAATCGGCCGCTTCCAGGATGTGGCGACCAGGTATCAGACTACCACCTATGCCCCGGAAGCGTTGGAGCGCATAGTGGAGGTATATCTGGATCTCGGTTTGACCGATCCGGCCATCCGCACCGCCTCTGTATTAGGCTATAATTATCCGGGTAGTTCCTGGTACCAAGCGGCGTATGACAAGCTGAAGGATCATGGGCTCGTGAACAGCTCGGACGAAGCCTCGGCAAATTCCAACGCCGCCGCGCCGCCGCAGCCGCCGAAGCCGAAACGTCATTGGTACTGGCCATTCTGACAGGACCGCGCTGACATGTTGAACAGCCTCTCGATCCGCGATGTGGTGTTGATCGAGCGGCTCGATCTGCATTTTTCTGCCGGGCTGACGGCGCTGACCGGCGAAACAGGAGCCGGCAAATCGATTCTGCTGGATATTCTTGGCTTAGCGTTGGGTGCGCGAGCGGACGCTGGGCTGATCCGCGCCGGGGCGGCGCAGGCCGTGGTCGCGGCCTGCTTCTCTGCCGAGGTAGCGCACCCTGTGCATGCGCTGCTAGCCGATCAGGGGCTTGATTCAGGGGGGGAGATTTTGTTGCGGCGCATCGTCACGCGCGATGGCCGCTCCCGCGCTTTGGTGAACGACCAGCCGGTGAGCGTGGCGTTCTTGAGAAATCTTACTGCCTTACTCATCGAGGTGCAGGGTCAGCATGAGCAGGTGGGGTTGGCCGATCCGGCGCACCACATCGCGCTGCTGGACGCGTTTGGCGTGCTGGACGCAAAGCGCGCCGAGGTGGCCGCCGCCTACAAGGCATGGCAGGACACGGCCGCGCGCCTGGCGGAAGCGCAGCGCCGCATCGAGGAGACCGTGAAGGAGGAGGAGTTTCTTCGCCATGCAGTTGCTGAGCTGGAGC